>JACDHQ010000361.1 GCA_013820975.1 Gemmatimonadaceae bacterium | reverse complement strand
CTGTCCCGAGGCGGTGCCGTCGTGGATCCCGCCGCGCTCGGACCTGCTGGGGGGCGGCTGAGGGGATCTCGGCCCGGATCTTCCCGGATCGATCCGGATCCCATTTGTTAGCACTCGACCATGCGCTTGAAGCGGGCCGACTTGCCTTCGTCGGTCACGCGCCGCACGGCCACACGTTGATCCGATAGAGTTTGAACTGTTTGGATCGCCGCGCGTGACAGGGGGACGTCCCGGAAGTCGATCCGGCTTGATCCGGGTCAATTCGGGCCAGGTAGCCGCCCGTTCGGGGCGGCCCTCATTTCGGGTGACGGGCGCCGGGCCCCCGAGTCACATTCGGTCGCACTCCGGATCAACGCGCAGCAGTACCTTCCCCGTCGTCCGCCGCCCCTCGAGCGCGCGATGGGCATCGGCCACCTCGGCAAGCGCGAACTCGGCCCCGATCCGCACGTCGAGCTCTCCGCTGCCGATCCATTCGAACAGCTCGCCGGCGCGCCAGAGCAGCTCGTCGCGCGTCGCGATGTAGTTCGCGAGCGTCGGCCGCGTGAGGAACAGCGACCCGTGGCGGTTGAGGAGCTGCGGATCGACGGGCTCCACGGCGCCGCTCGACTGGCCGAAGAGCACCATCATGCCGCGTGGGGCAAGCACCGTCAGCCCGTGCAGAAAGGTCGTGCGCCCCACGGAGTCGTAGACGACGTGGACGCCGCGACGGTCCGTGAGGTCCTGCACGGCGGCGGCAAAGTCGTGCTGCTGGTACAGCACCACATGATCGGCCCCCGCGGCGCGGGCCAGCTCGGCCTTGTCCTCCGATCCTGCGGTGCCAATGACCGTTGCGCCGCGCCGCCTGGCGATCTGCACCAGCAGCAGCCCCACCCCGCCAGCCGCGGCGTGCACGACGCAGCGATCCCCTTTCGACAGTGGGTAGACCGAACAGGCGAGGTAGTGGGCAGTCAGCCCCTGCAGCATGACCGCCGCCGCAACCCGAAGCGTGACGCCGGTGGGAACCGGCACCAGCGCCGCGGCGCGCACGAGCGCCAGCTCGGCGAAGGCACCGGTCGTGCCCGCCCACGCCACGCGGTCGCCAGGTTGCACCTCAGTGACTTCGGATCCGACTGCATCGACCACGCCGGCGCCCTCTTCACCGACGGTCGCCGGCCGGGCGAGGTCGTACGCGCCAGACCGCTTGTAGGCATCGATGAAGTTCACCCCGGCGTATGCGACCCGCACGCGGACTTCACCCGGCCCTGGTGCGGGCACCGGGATTTGCTCCTCGCGGAGCGCATCGGGGCCACCCGGCGCGTGTACGCGCATGGCGCGCATCAGCTCGCCGGTCATGTGATCGTCTCTGCCTGCCGGCGTGCCCGGGCAACGATATCGTCGGCGCGCGCATCCGCCTCGCTGATGATCCGCTCCGCGCGCTGGTCGCCCTCCCTGATCAGCCGGTCCGTCGCCAGCCTGGCCGCCGCTCGCGCGGCCGGGTTCGACGTCCGTGCAACCAGCGAGTCGGCACGCGCCGCCGCCTCCGCACGGGCGGCTGCCGCCAGCGTTCGCGCTTCCTGGCGGATCGTCGCCGCCTGCTCCTCAGCCCCCGCGATGATGCGGGCGGCTTCGGCACGCGCACGCTCCCGCGCAGCATCGGCTGCCGAATCGGCCTTCTCCTGCACGGCCGCGACGCGCGTCGCGACCTCCTGCCTCGCGACGCTCGCTGCCGCGTCGCGCAGCGACGCGGCCACCCCCGCGAAATTCACGTTCACTGCAGGCTTCGTGACCGTGCCGGTCACCTGGGCCGTGAGCTGCACGACCTCCGCACCCGCAAGGGCCGGTGCCGGCCGCCCCGCCTGCGAGGCGAGCCGCTCGACGACGCCGGCGGCAGCATGCCCCAGCGCACCGCGCGGCACGGCGAGCGCCAGCTCGTAGGCGATCGATTGATCGATGCCGCTGGAACCGGCGGTGGTCAGGTCGATGCCCGCGACCTGCACGACGAACGGCTTCAGGTACACCCGTCCGTCGATCACGTCGAACGAGGCGCGGACCGCGCGCAGCGTCGGCTTTCGGAGCTGCTCGATCGAGAGCGCATCCGCGAGCCGCTCGAACGGAGGCGCACCGTCGATCGACAGCTCACCGGTCTCGATGCCGCCGGTTCCCGAGACGGCCGTGAATACGGGCGTCAGGTCCGGGCCGAGCGGGCCGCGAAAGGCGATGTTCCCCGATGCCGCGCCGCGAACCCATCGCGCGATCGGAGCCAGCGTCTGCACCGTCGTCATCGCCGCGTAGGCCGACGGAATGTCCACGCCCGTGACGCGCAGGTCGGCGTCCATGCGAGGCGCGCCCGGCACGGACGTATCGTAGAATCCGTTCGCGACCACCGACCCCTGGAGCACGTCCATGCGCAGCTCGCGAAGCGTGATGCGCTCGTCGGCGATGCGGAGCGTGCCGCGCACGTCACGCGCCACGAGCTTGCCCAGGGTGACCTCGCCCGCGGACGCCTCGAGCGCAAAGGCGACGCGTGCGGGAACGGGGATCACGTCGGTCGTGGGGTCCTCGGGCTTCCATTCGTCGAGGTCCACGCGCGTGCTCCGCACGGTCGCGCGCCCGGCGAGGTCGTCGCCGCGAAGCATGAACCCGAGCAGGTTCTCGACCGCCCCCGATGCGCGCACGTCGCTCCGTCCGGCACGGGCGACGAAGACCGCCACCTCCGCCGCCTGCGGCGTGAGGCGAAGCGCGGCCGTGTCGATCGCGACGGCGTGGCGCAGGGCGGGCGCACGGATCGCGATGCGCGAGCCGTGCATCGCGCCGCTCGCGCTGACCCCCTCGTAACGGCGGGCGTCGACGTCCGACAGGCGCGCGCGCGTCGCGACGTCGGCCGTGACCCGCCCGGTCAGCTCCTCGACGTCGTCGAGCTCGAGCGTGCGCTTCAGCGCCGCGAGGTCGAGCGCACCCGCGAGTCGCACGTCCACGTCGGGATCGCTGACCGGCGTGCGCAGCACCATGCGCGCCTCGATCGGGTCGTCGCCGATGATGGCGTGGAAGCGCTGCAGCGAGATGACAGAGTGGTCGGCGCTGCCCCCCCGGTTCTCGGCGAGCAGGTCGAGCGTGATCCCGCGCGCGGGCAGCGGCAGGGAAGGGTAGCGGAAGGTGCCGTCGTTCACCCGGGCCCGCACGGCGAACGCCGGAAACGCCTCCGCGCCGTAGCTGCCCCTCACCCGCCCCGCCACCGACATGGTGCCGCTTGCCTGCACCTCGTCGAAGTCGCGCGCGTACACCGCGGGCACCAGCGAGAGGATGTCGCGAAAGGCCGTTCCGGGAGTGGCGAAGGTCAGGTCGAGGCCGAGGTCGGGCGTGCCCGTCGTCACCGATCCCGAGAATGCCACGACGAGCTCATTCAGCCGGAGCGTATCGTTGGCGAAGGTGAACCGGTTTGCGGCAAGGTCGGCATTGATGTCCGCACGCAGTTCCACTCGTGCGCGCGACAGCCAGGGCACGCCGGCGAACCGGATCGACACCGAGTCGGCGCGGGTCCGGCTCGTCAGCACGAACCGCTCGCTCGCGAAGTCGCCGCTCAGCCGCTCCTCGAGGCCCGTCACGGTGATCGCCAGCCGCGCCTGCCGGTCGTCGAGGGTGACGTTCCCTCCGGAGATCCGCAGGTCGCGCAGCGTGAGTT
>JACDHQ010000023.1 GCA_013820975.1 Gemmatimonadaceae bacterium | reverse complement strand
CGCCTGAGAAGCAGCGTCTCTCCGGGAGCGAGCACTACTCCTGAGAGCCGTCCAAGCGTGCGCCAGGCCGTCGTCGGCGACATTCCCGATGCACGGTCGTCGCCCGCCTGGCAGTCGAGGTATCGCGCGCTGCCCGGAGTGGGCTCGGGGTCGGGGTCGGCTGGTCCTGGTCCGACGGGACCAGGCTCCACGGGACCGGGTTCCACGGGGCCGAGTTCCACGGGGCCGGGCTCGACGGGACCAGGTTCCACGGGGCCGGGCTCGCCGGGACCAGGGTCGACGGAATGGTCGTCACCGGGCTTGGCCGTGTCGTTGCCCGAGTCGGGTGTCCCGTTGTCGACGGTGAATTGCACCGTGGTTCCCCCTCTCGTTCGCCCGTTCGCCAAGTAGGGCTCCACCGTGACGGTATGCACTCCGTTCACGAGAAGCGCGGTATCGATGGCGACGCCGAACGGAGGCACCGTCAGGTCGGCGATCGTCCGGTCGTTCAACGAGAAGACGACGCGCTTCATCCAGCCTTCCGCGCGGATCGACACGTAGATCGTTCCGCTCACACTCTCACCGTCGAGGCGTTCGACCGAGGCGCCGCTCACACCGGCCACGGCGGCGTCGCCATACATGATCGTGAGTGGTGCGGCGGGCTCCGAGCACGCCGACAGTAGAAGGAACGACAGGGTCCCCATCAGGACGTTCCTAGTGGTCATCCAACGGCTCGCCATACTCATCGCCTTCCAGGGCGGGAGCGGGGCACAGCACGGCATGAGGGAACACGGCGGAAGCGATCCGCAATTCTCTTGGCCGGTTGCGCCACTCGCTCCACTCGGCCGAGGCGCCCAAATGATGGGCCGAGTTTCTTCGCGTCCAAGGGTCGGGGGCGCGAGCCTCCGACTGCGGACACCGTACTCGGAGTCGAACCGCCGCGATGTGAAAACGACTCCACCGCGCAACTCGAGGCGTGGGCCGGGCTGTAGGGCCGCGCGGCTTGCGGCGTATACTCTGGACCATGCTGTATCGTTTGATGGGCCGTCTCAGGCAGTTCCACACGTATTCCCTCGCCGCAAGCCTCGTCGCGCTAGCGCTCATCGGCACGTCGCACGCACAGATGACGCTTCCGGACGACTTCATTGCGGAACCGGTCGTGACCGGACTGAATATCGCTAGCGATTACGGTTTTGCGCCCGATGGTCGAATCTACTTCGCCGAGAAAGCGGGGGTCGTACGCGTCGCGTCGGACGGCGCCCTGCTCCCAGCGCCCTTCATCGATCTGAGCGAGCGCGTGAACAGTCTCGGCGACCGTGGCTTGACGGGGATCACCCTCCACCCCCACTTCCCCGACGCGCCCTACGTCTACCTCGCGTTCTCGTACGACCCTCCGGAAGTGCGGTCGCTTGCTGGCGACGCCGGTCCCAACGGTGGTGGTTCGCGCGTCTCACGACTCATCCGCGTGACGGCGGATCCGGCCCAGGATCACGAGCGCGCCTTGGCCGGCTCGGAAGTCGTGCTCCTCGGTACGAACAGCACGTTCGAGCACATCGGAGATCACGAGACGCGGAATCCTTCCGCCCCGTCCTGCGGCAGCGAGAACGCCTACGTCCGTGATTGCCTCCCCGCCGACGAGCACTCGCACACGATCGGCCGCGTGCGCTTCGGCCCAGACGGCGCGCTCTACGTCGCAAGCGGCGACGGTGCGGACTACCATAGGTCTCAGCCGTATCATCTGCGGGCACTGCATCTCGACTCGCTCGCCGGCAAACTCCTCCGGATCGACCCGATGACCGGCGACGGTCTCGCCGACAATCCCTTCTTCGATGGGGATCCGACGAGCAATAGGTCGAAGGTGCTGTCGTACGGCCTCCGCAACCCCTACAGCTTTACGTTCGACCCCGAGACGTGGGAGCCCGTGATGGGTGATGTCGGCTGGGCCGCCTGGGAGATGGTGAACGTCGGGCGGGGTCGCAACTTCGGATGGCCGTGCTACGAGGGCGGCAACGGCGAGAACATCGAGCAGGCCACGTTCCGGTCCTTCGAGGCATGCCAGGATCTCTACGCCGGAGCGGACGGTCCCGTGACGCCACCAGCGTATGCGTACGAGCGCGAGGGCGTCGGTGGCGCCATCATCGTCGGCGAGATCTATGAAGGAAACCTTCTTCCGGAGGAGTACCGGGGCGCCCTGTTCATCGCTGACTACTACCAGGCGTGGATCCGGATCGTGCACCTCGAATCAGACGGCGGAGTCGGTACATCGCTCGAATTCGCGAGAGTGCCGTTCCCGGTCGACGTCCGGGTCGGTCCAGACGGCCACCTCCACTACCTCAACATTTGGGAAGGTCGCCTCGTACGCCTGAAGTACGAGGGGCCTGAGCCTGCCGCCGTTGCACCGACCGTCGTCGCTCGCGTGTCGCCTCGCTCCGGTCCCGCGCCACTCTCGGTCGAGGTCGACGCCTCGCGCAGCAGCGCAACCAGCGGCGAGCCGCTCGAGTATTCCTGGCGATTCGGGGCAGGATTCACCTCGACGGCGGCGGAGGCGGCGCCGCTCTTCTTCCGTGGGCGACACACCATCACGCTTACCGTTACGAATGCCTCGGGCGTTTCGTCGACGGTGGACATACCGATCCGCGTCGGGGAGCCTGCGCCCGTGGCCACTATCGACGTTCCAGCGGACGGAACGCGTTACGCCCCCGGTGACGTCATCGAATTCTCGGGCAGCGGTCGCTCTGCCGATGGCACCGAGATCCCGGCTGACCGCTTGCGATGGCATCTCACGGTGATCACGGAAGACGGGGTCGATGTGCGCGGCATGCCGCCGATGACCGTAGGAACGACGGGGCGTTTCTACGCCGCCGATCGCGGTGAGCACCGGCTCGAACTCTGCCTCACCGTACTCGACTTCGACGATCACGAGGACGTCACCTGCATCGGACTCCACCGCGAGTGACGAACGCCGTGGCTGTCGTCGTCTGCACGTACGCTCGATCACGTGTCCCGCTCCTTCGGTCCGCGATCGCCTCGGTCCGCGCACAGCGTGCGGAGGCGACCGAGTTGGTCATCGTGGTCGACGGTGACAGCGAACTCGAGCGCGACCTCGCTGGCGACCTCGGGGGGATCGTGATCGCGAACTGTGGCCCGCGCGGACTCTCGGGAGCTCGGAACACCGGCGTCGCCGCCACGCGTGCTCCGCTCATCGCCTTCCTAGACGACGACGCCGTCGCGCACGACGATTGGCTGCGCCACTTGAGCGAGGTATTCGACGACGAGCAGGTCATGGTCGCGGGTGGCACCGTGACGCCACAAGTAGCCGGCCCCCGGCCGGGCTGGTGGCCGGTCGAGTTCGATTGGGTGGTGGGCTGCTCGTATCCGGGGCAGATGATTGCAGGTGGCGGCGTGCAACGGGTGCGGAACGTGATCGGAGCCAGCATGATGATCCGCCGCGCGGCACTGGAAGCCGTCGGCGCCTTCAGCACCGACCTCGGACGCATTGGGAACCTCCCGGTCGGGGGTGAAGAGACCGAGCTCTGCATCCGGGTTGCCGCACGATTCGGCCCGCATGCGATCGTCCTGGAGCCTCGAGCCGAGGTGTACCATCACGTGCCGGTGGAGCGCCTCACGATGCACTACCTCCATGCACGCTGTCTCGCTGAAGGACGTTCGAAAGCGGTGCTGGGACGGATCGTGCGCTCGCGAGCCGGGCTATCGAGTGAGGCGCGCTACCTGACGCACACCCTGCCGCGTGCATTCTTGCGCCACGCGGGGGCCGCTCTCCGGGGCGACCTGGCGGGCCTGGCACGCGCCGGCGCCATCGTCTCGGCTACCGCGGCCACGGTCTGCGGCTGGCTCCTGGGCACCGTCTCCGCACGCGCACTCCACGCCGACGGCGGGCACGGGTCGAGCCCATCGTGAGTCGCATACGGTCCTCCCATTCACGTCATCGTTTCTTCGGCGCTCTCGGCGTCGCCGCGGTCGTCGCGGCTACGCTCAACGGCTGTGGCCTGTTCAACACGGCGGCGTCCGAGGCCCAAGAGATCCGTCTGGCGGTCACGATCCATCGGCCACCATCTCTCGCCGTTCCCGCCGCGAACCGCGAGGCAGACGTGACCGTGCGAGGACCGAACGGAGCCACCTGGCACCTGCGGCACAGTCGGCTCCTCAGCGACCTTCCGAGAGGTGTGTACGAGATCGAACCGCGCGATGTCTGGAGCGACGGCCTCCGCTACGTCGCGACGTCGGGTACCGTCACCCTGACCCTCGATGGGCGCGGTAGTGCCACCGTACCCATTACGTACGTGGACGCAGCGACCTCCGCCGTGCATGGAGACCCGTCCCCGCAGGCGATTCGGCCAGGATCGCGAACGTTCCACGTCGACTGTCTCGGCGACGACTCGGCGAGCGGACTCTGGCCCGACGACGCCTTCCGTAGCTTGGATCGAGCTGCAGCGCTCGAACTCGAACCTGGCGACCGGGTGCTGCTCAGGCGAGGATGTCGTTGGCGCGGGCCACTGGTCGTGAACTGGCTCGGGACGATTGAGTGGCCGATCGTGCTCGGCGCCTACGGCGAAGGATCGATGCCGATGATCCATGACGCGGATCGAAACAACGTCGACGTCTACGGTCGATACCTGATCATCGAACACGTCGCAACCGAGACATCGGCCGGCACGGTGTGGCGGGATCCCAATTGTGCTGACCAGCCGGTTGGTTGGCGCACGGGATTCACGGTGCAGCACGAGGCGCACCACGTCGAGATCCGTCACGTATCTGCGGTTGGCCATACGGCAGGGATCCACCTGACGCACGGCGCGAGCCACAACCGCATCACCAACAACGAGTTGCGCGACAACGTACTCATGAGCGTGAATACCGACGATGGAGGTTTCGACGACTCCGGCGCCTGGGGCCTCCTGTTGAACGGGTCGGACAATGTGATCGCGTACAACCGCTTCAGTGGCAACCGAGCATGGTGTTCGTACGACTTCGGGAACGAGGGCGCCGCCATCGAGATCTACGAGGCAGTGCGTAACAGCATCCATCACAACGTCAGCATCGACGACATCACGTTCTCCGAACTCGGCGGCTCCGATCGGCGCCGCGCCGCAGATAACGTCTTGACCTTCAACGTCTTCCGATCGAGCTTGTCGGGTGCCGAGTTCTTGGTCGTGCGTGGCGCCGGCGCCCACTTCGGGCCCACGCCTGGGACGCGCGCGTTTCACAACACGGTGTACCTCTCGCACCCCGTCGAGACCGAAGGCGTCGTCTGCTACGCAGGGTGCGGACCCGATATCCTCGAGTTGCGGAACAACATCATCTGGGTCGAGTGGAAGGGACTCTACGCCGACGCTCCGTTCGCCGAATCGAACAACCTGTTCTGGCGCGCCGACGGTCGACCGCTGCTTCAGTTCTTCGGTACCGCCAACGGGCTCAGCGACAGCTCCCTCGTCGCCGACCCGTGGTTCACGGATCTCGCGGGGGGTGACCTGCGACTCGCCGATGGAAGTCCAGCCATCGGCGCGGGCACCGCGTTGGATCTGAGTTTCGGGCGAGACATCGCGGGCGTCCTCCTCGCAGGCCCCGAGATCGTCGATCTCGGAGCCCACCACCGCTACCGCGATGGATCGTCAGCGCGAGACCGAAGGTAGCGCCTGCCCATACGACGATCCATTCAGCACGAGCGCTCACGTGTAACGATTCCGTAAGAACCGTACTTGAATACTGTCTCATGGTCCGCTCATGACACTCATTACATTCGCGATTGACCGGAAGAACGACGACCCTTCAACCGCGCGTCAGAGCGCAGTGTGGTGTCCAGCCTTCACCTTGTATGCCAGTCAGGGAAGAGGATGAGCATGAACTCGACACTCTGGCCGACGATGGACGGGCAACACTCCTCGCGTGGGCACCTCTCGAAAGCTTCGCCAAGCGTCAGCGTGATCATCCCCACGCTGAACGAAGCGGAGAACCTGCGACACCTCCTCCCCCATCTGCCGTCATGGATCCACGAAGTCGTCATCGTCGACGGACGCTCGACCGACGACACGGTCTCGGTTGCGCTCGAACTCCTGCCGTCGGCACGGATCGTGCTCGAGCCGAGGAAAGGCAAGGGCGTCGCCCTTCGGTCGGGCTTCGCTGCAGCCACGGGCGACATCATCGTCATGATGGACGCTGACGGCTCGATGAACCCGGCCGAGATCGGCCTGTTCGTGCGCCACCTTCGTGCCGGCGCAGACTTCACGAAGGGCTCGCGTTTCCTACAAGGCGTCGGCTCCAGCGACATCTCGCCGCTGAGACGGCTCGGAAACCTCGGCTTCACCGTGCTCGTCCGCATCCTGTTCGGTGGGCGATACTCCGACCTCTGCTACGGCTATGCAGCCTTTTGGAAATCGGTGGTACCGGTCCTCGAGCTCGATGCCGAAGGCTTCGAGATCGAGACCCAGATGAACATCCGGGCGCTGCGTGCGAAGCTCAAGATCATCGAGGTACCGAGTTTCGAGTTCGATCGGCGGCACGGCGTCAGCAACCTCCGGACATTCCCGGACGGCTGGCGAGTCCTCACCACGATCTTCCGCGAGCTCGTACGGCGACCGCAGGTCGCCCCCGCGAGCAAGCGAGAGCGGACCGTGGAATCCTGAACGGAGCGCCACGAGCGCAGGGATCGTCCGCCGAACGAGTGGCCGACATCGCCTTCTTCCTCCCGACCCTCGCTGGGGGTGGCGTCGAACGGGTCGTGCTGAACGTGATCTGCGGGTTCGCCGCGCGCGGACATTCGATCGACCTCGTGCTGATGCGTCACGAGGGGGAGTTGCTCGAGCAGGTCCCGGCGGAAATCCGAATCGTCGACCTCCGTGCGCCCGCGCTCGGTGATGCACTCTTCATCACGGCCCTCCCCGCACTGACGAACTACCTGCGGATCCGCCCCCCGCGCGTCCTCTTCTCCGCGATGACGACCGTGAACCTCATCGCCCTGTGGGCACGGTCCCTCTCGCGATCCCCGACGAAGATCGTGCTCAGCGAGCACGTCCCGGTCTCCGTCAACGCGCGCACGCACCCACTCAAGCGCGTCCTGCCCTTCCTCGTCCGCCGGAACTACGCCGCTGCCGATGCCATCGTCGCGGTGTCGCGAGCCCTCGGCGACGATCTTGCTTCCGTTGCCGAACTCCCGCGGGCTCGCATCGACACGGTGTACAACCCTGTCGTCACACCGAGGCTCCTCCGACAGAGCGCCGAACGTCCTGACCACCCGTGGTTCGCCGAAGACGTCCCGATCGTGGTGGGGATCGGCCGTTTGGTCCCGCAAAAGGACTTCGAGACGCTCCTCGAAGCGTTCGCGATCGCGCGGAGGCGCCGCCGCTTGCGGCTCGTCATCCTCGGCGAAGGACCTGGTCGCGCCGCCCTCGAAGCGTCGATCACGAGACTCGGCTTGGCAGATGAGGTCCGACTACTCGGTTTCGTCGGGAATCCGGCCTCCTATCTCGGCCACGCCTCGCTCTTCGTCCTCTCGTCGGTCTTCGAGGGCCTCGCCATGGTGCTCATCGAGGCGCTCGCATGTGGGTGCCCAGTGGTGAGTACAGCCTGCCCGACGGGGCCCGACGAGATCCTCGAAGACGGTGTGTACGGGCGCTTGGTCCCGATGAGAGATGCTCCGGCGATGGCAGAGGCCATCATCGCGACCCTCGACGCACCGCCGTCCCGTGCGACGGCAGAGCGTCGCGGCCTCGATTTCAGCCTCGAAGCGATCATCCCGCAGTACGTCGCGCTCTTCGAACGGGTCGCAGCGAGCGGCCGGAAGAGCGGCTAATTGCCAGGCGGTCGCGTTGACCGGAGCACGGTCGGCGCCAGTGCGATTGCGTTCAGCCCGAGCGCGGCGAGCAAGCACCAACTCATCGTCTCCAGCGTACCGAACCACCCGCCGAGCCCTGCCGCGCCCAGCTCGACGACACCGGCAACAGCGCCGATCGCCGCAGCGCGCGCGGTGAAGCCATGAATTCGTGCGAGGGCGAAATAGTGCACCTTCACCGACAGCGGGAGGACCGTCAGGGCCAAGATCCGCAGTGCGGCGCTCGCCGACTCGGCGTAGGTCGGCCCGAACAAGCTGAGCACGCTTTCGGCGATTACGGTAGCGACGAGAGCAATCCCGAGGGCGGCTACCACGGAGAGGCCGAGGGTCATGCGAACCTTCTCGGCCAGGCGTACGAGATCTCGCACGCCGACGGCGTGCAGCACGGTCGTGAGGTGAACGGGTACGACGAGCGCGAACGTGATCAACATCCACGTCACGTAGAACGCGGCGCTGACCGACGCTGGAAAAATCGACACCACCAAGACGGGCATGGCGAGGCCTGGACCGTGCTGGGCGACGTTGAGCACGTGGTGCCGGAAGGCATCTGCCCGCAGGCGCGCGAGCAGAGACCAATCGGGTCGAAGGTCCGACATTGGCAACGCGCGCAGCAGATCCGGCATCACGAGGAGCAGCGACACGAGCGTCGTCGCGGCCCACAATTCGTACATCGACTGTTCGACTCGCGTCATGAGCCAGCCGGAGGTGAGCAGCAGCGGAAGGAGCACGAGTTTCAGGACGGAGAACCAGACGTTGCGACGAAACTGGATTCCGCCTCGGAGGAGTCCGACCGTCGCGCGGTCCACCACGAAGGTGGCGCCAGTGAGTCCGACGCCGATCGCGAACGCAACCTGGGCCCACGTGCTGGAGAAGAACAGGCCGAGGTTGGGCGAAAGCGCCGGGGCGACGCCGGCGAACAGGAGCCCGAGGGACAGCGAAGCAACGAAGGCCGTCGAGACGGCGGTCGCGACCAAGCGACCGACGCTCGTGCGGACCTTGGGGATCTCGCTGATCAGGAGCGCGTCGAGACCCACGACTCCCATCGTGCTCAGCAGGAGCATGGCCGACACCGCGGCCGACGCCAGTCCAACCGCTTCCGGTACGAAGAGCCGAGCAGCGATCCACCAGAAGGCGAAGCCGAGGCCCGAGGTGACGGCTGCACTCGCTATGAGCGAGACGGTGTTGTCGAGAAGGTCGCGGTTCTGGCGGTACCAGGTCACCATCGTGACATCTCCTCGATGGCGCCTCGCGGGGCGGGCGGAACGTCGATCACTGGAGAAGGCGCAGGATGATGGGGCTCAGGACGCTCACGACCTTGAGCACGAACCCGATCGAGAGGACGAACCACAGTATTCGCACGATTCGCTGCGCCCGAATGACGCCGGGATCATCGAACTCCTCCAACATGAGCAGCACGACGCTTGCAATCACGAATGAGGCAGCGGTGGCGTCGAGCAGGCTCAAGTTCCGTACTCCTGGGGTCGACCGAACTGCCGAGTGCGTGCGCGCTGCGCCAGCCGGAGCAGCACCCCCACCCCGCCCAATCCGCCGATCGCCGTCGCGCCGAGGAGAGGAGACCACAATCCGGTCACGGCCATTGCGAGCGCTACGAGCACCGTCGTCGAGAGGCTCACTCCTATCGTCGTCGCCCATCTCATCATTGGCTCGTCGAGCTCGAGCATCTGCACCCAGCCGTAACCAGGAACGATCGAGACGAATGTCAGCACGATGGCCACGCGCACGAGCGGCGGAGCGTCGATGAGGCCCGCCGCGAAGGCGACGCTCAACGCACCGATGACGACCACGGTGATCCCCGCGGCGACGTCCCCCCGACCCCTCATCGGACCGCTCCGGTGGTCCGCACGAACTCGAAGAGCGAAGCGTCGCCGCTCCTCCGGAGCACCTCGAACCGTGGCGACTCCTCCATCTGCAGCTCGAGCGTCTCGATGTCGATGTCGCTCAGGAGGCCGAACAACCGCGCGTTCGCGGCCTGACTGCGTGAGAAGAGTACGTACACGGCGGGCCGCGCCTCTTCGTGGAGTAGTACGGCCAGGGCGCTCACGCGATCCACAGCGCCTGGTGCACCTGACTGAAGCGGCAGGAAGTCCGAGAGCGGTAGATACGTGAGTTCCTCGTAGCGAGCGGCTCGTACCGGGGCGTTGTGGGTGGCCGTCACGACGAGCGCTCCGGTCGGGGCGATCGAGTGAAGATGCTCCAACACCCTCAACTCCTCCTCGGTCACGTAGTTCATGCTCTCGTTCCCGTAGTAGGCGAAGACCATCCCCGTCATCATGATGATGCTCAGTACCAGGACCACGGGACCCGTCGCACGGCTACGCTGCTCTGCCCCATTCGGAAAGACGGCCGCAGCCGCGAACCATGCCAGCATCGGCAACGAGAAGAGGTAGATGCGCATGATGATCTCACCCCCATACGGTTGCAGGGCGATCATCGAAGCCGGCATGAGCAGCAGCACGATCGCGACCCAGTCGACGTAGCCGCGCCGGACGCGGCGGATCCCACCGAGGATCGCAATGATCGCCATGAAGATCGTCAGCCACTGGCGGATTCCTAGAATCAAGGCGCGCTCGGATGAGAGTTCACCGTTGCTCGGTGCGGTGAGCACCTGTGAGGCGATGTTGATGTTGTCGAACAAGCGCCCGAGGTGCATCAATAACTCGGCGAGATGACCCGACAGGTACGGCTCCGTCATGTAGGTGAACCACGTGGCCAGCACGACGATCATGACGACCGGCAAGAACCGTGCCCGTCCGAGCCTCAGCAAGATGAGTGCCAGTGTCGAAGCCAAGGTGATGAAAGGTGTCAGTTGGTGTGCTGCGACGATCGCTGCGAACGTGGTGAGAATGATGCAGAGACCACCTACCCGCAACCAAGGCGGCAGTTCCCGAGCCCAGGTTCCGGGTTGAGAGTCGGGATCGACGCTCGCGACGGTGGACCCAGACGCAGGCACGAAGCGCCATCGTCGCTTGCCGAAGAATGAGATGAAGATCGCGAGCAGCGAGAGGTGTAGGGCGAATCCGAGCGCTTGCGGCGCGAAGTAATCCTGCGCCACCCAGTTCGAGAGGAGGAAGAACCAGACCGCCAGCCACGCGATGGTTGCGTCTCTCGAGATCGTGTGGACGAGCCCGGCGAGCGCGATCACGATGACGACGTTCATGAACACTGGACCCCAGGTGGAGAGTCCCAATGGCGAGTCGAGGCCCGCGAGGTCGCTCAGGAGCGCACTCCCCGCGAAGAAGCCTGGCCAGTTGAAGTAGGCGTCGATGCCAAGATCGACGCTTCCGTGTCGCTGTATGTACTCAGCGACCCCCACGTGCTTGTAGGTGAAGGGGTACCTCGGAGTGCCGTAGAGAATCGCGGGGGTCGCGTGGAGGAATGCGATGAGAGCACCCACGTGGGTGAGCGCGAAGGCGAGCGTCTGCTCTTTACGTGTGATGAAGACCGTGAAGCTCACCGCGAGGAGTCCCAGGGCCACGAAGAACGTGACCGGCAGGAGTGTCACGAGTCCGAGATCGGTCATCGCACGCAGTTCCGAGCGGTCGAACTGCGCGAGTGACACGATCCACGAACCGACGGCACTCAACGACAGCAACATCATCGTGCCGTTCGACCACGCACTCGGACCGCCTCGGTGGTGCGCGTGGCCCTGGTGCGTCAAC
>JACDHQ010000360.1 GCA_013820975.1 Gemmatimonadaceae bacterium | reverse complement strand
CCGAGGACGCGGAGACACACGGCATCGGCGGGAGCACTGGAGCGCGTGGCCGGCGTGGCGGCGGCGGTGCCGGGTCACGCTCGTATTCGACGTCCGCGTCGTCGATGTCGTCCTCGTCATCCACGAGGTCGAGCAGTTCCTCGTCCTGGCGGTGCTCCGATCGCTTGCCGCTGCGGCGCTCGATCAGTCCCAGCCACAAACCGCGCAGGAGGCCGAATGCGATATACGCCGTCGCCATGGGAAAGAACCACTCGAACTTCCGCGTGAACAGCATCGTGAAGCCGCCCACGAGAAATACGATGCCGGCGATGCCCTCGAAGGACCGGAGGCTCAGCTTCGGCACGACGGGGTAGGGCACCTGGCTGATCATCAGGAAGCTCAGGACGCCCATCACAACGCGAATCAGCTGGTGCCACGGCCAGCCCGCATCGACGGTCGCGGCGTACAGGGGCGACTGGCTGAACCAGAAATAGGTGGCGAGAGTGATCCCCGCCGCGGGGCTCGGCAGCCCCTGGAAGTAACGCTTCGAGACGCCGGCCTGCGCCACGTTGTAGCGCGCCAGCCTGAGGACGGCGCACGCCGTGAACAGGAACGACCAGATCCAGCTCCAGTTGTCCTGGCTGAAGACCGCGAAGTAGACGATCATCGCCGGGGCGAGCCCGAAGGTGATCGCGTCGACGAGCGAGTCGAGCTCCTCGCCGAAGCGGCCCCCGGTGCCGGTGGCGCGCGCGACGCGTCCGTCGAATGCGTCGGCGATCGCGCCGCAGACGACCCACAACGCCGCCTGCGAATAGTTGCCACGCGACGCGGTCACGATGGCGAAGACGCCGAAGAACAGGTTGGCCAGCGTGAGCCCGCTGGGGAAGAGCACGACGGCCCGGCGAACCGGCGGCCGGCGGAATCGTTCGTTCATGTTACCGCACCTCTCCACGGAAAGCGTAGGACACCCCGAGTGCGGCGACGATCAGCGCCAGCGCGAGGAGCCAGAGCGGCCAGGACCGCCGGTTGAGCGCGAGCGCAAAGAGGAGCACCGCCACCCCCGCCGCCCCCGCCACGTACGGGAGTCCTTCGCGCGCAATTGTCACGGAAGCTCGCTGGTATCGAGCGCCTCGCCGGTGATGCGGCGATACGCATCGAGGTAGCGCGCGCTGGTTGCATCGACGATCGCGGGGGGCAGTGCGGGCGCGGGTGCGTCGCCCGACCACCGTCCGGCGGCGCGCTCGGCGTCGAGATAGTCACGCAAGGGCTGCTTGTCGAAGCTCTGCTGGCCGCGACCCGGCTCGTAGCCCTCCGCCGCCCAGAAGCGCGAGGAGTCGGGCGTCAGCACCTCGTCGATCAGGAGGATGCTGCCGGCAGCGTCGCGGCCGAACTCGAACTTGGTGTCGGCGATGATGATCCCGCGCGCGGCCGCGATGTCCCTGCCGCGGCCGTAGGCCCAGCGGCTGGGTCGCTCGAGCTCCCGGGCGGTATCGCGGCCGAGCCGGCGTTCGACCTCCGCGACAGGAATGTTCTCGTCGTGTCCGGACTCCGCCTTGGTGGCGGGGCTGAACACGGGCGGGTCGAACTGGTCGCTCTCGCGGAGCCCCGGGGCCAGCGGATCGCCAGCGAGCGTGCCGGCCGCGTGATACTCCTTCCACGCGGATCCGGCGAGGTAGCCGCGGACGACACACTCCACCGGAAAGACCTCGGTGCGGCGACAGAGCATCGCCCGTCCCGCGAGCGCGTCCCGGTGCGGTGCGAGCGCGGGCACTTCTGCAATGATCGCCTCCGCGTCCGACGCGATCATGTGGTGCGCGATGTCACCCTCGAACTGCCGCAACCACCAGGCAGTCATCTGCGTCAGCACGGCCCCCTTGAACGGGACCGGCTCGGCCATCACCACGTCGAACGCACTCACGCGATCGGTGGCCACGATCAGCAGGCGCGTCGCATCCACGGCGTACACCTCCCGTACCTTCCCGCGCCGGACGTGGGGGAGCGGCAGCGCCGTCATCGTGGCCACCGCGGTCACACGCGCACCTCCTCAACCGCCGAACTGTCCGTGACGCCGGCCAGCAGGGGGTCAACCACCTCGGCCAGGAACTCGTCCACCTGTTCGGCAGCACGCCCGACGAACCGGACCGGATCGATCGATGCGCGGAGCTCCTCGAGGGTGGCGCCCGTTGCGGGATCGGCGGCAAGCCGCTCGAGGAAATCGTTCGCCGGGGCGCCATCCTTGATCGCCCGCGCCGCCGCGATGCTGTGGCCCCGGATCCGCTCGTGCACCTCCTGCCGGTCGCCGCCGCGGCGCACGGCGCGCACGATGAGCTCCTCGGTCGCCATGAACGGCAGTTCGTCGTCCAGCCTGCGGCGGATACGCGCCGGGTGCACCTCGAGCCCCGACGCGATGTTCTCCATCAGCACGAGGATCGCATCGGTGGCCAGGAACGACTCGGGGATCGAGAGCCGGCGGTTGGCGGAGTCGTCGAGCGTGCGCTCGAAGAACTGCACGCTGTGGGTGTGGTTCGCGTTCGCCTCGAGGCTCAGCACGAAGCGCGCGAGCGACGCGATCCGCTCGCTGCGCATCGGGTTGCGCTTGTAGGCCATGGCCGACGAGCCGATCTGCTCCGTCTCGAACGGCTCCTCGATCTCGCCGAACGCCTGGAGCATGCGGATGTCGGCACTGAACTTCGAGGCGCTCGCCGCGATGCCGGCGACGACATCGAGCACCTGTGCATCGAGCTTGCGGCTGTACGTCTGGCCGCTGACGGGGATCGAGGCCTGGAAGCCGATCTTCCGGCTGACCAGGGCGTCGAGCGACCGCACCTTCGCATGATCGCCGTCGAACAGCGTCAGGAAGCTGGCCTGCGTTCCGGTGGTGCCCTTCACGCCGCGGCATGGCAGCGTCGCAATCCGGTGCTCGAGGTCTGCGAGGTCGAGCACCAGGTCCTGCATCCAGAGCGTCGCGCGCTTGCCGACGGTGGTTGGCTGTGCCGGCTGGAGGTGGGTGTAGCCCAGGGTCGGCTCGGCGCGCCATTCCCGTGCGAATGCACTGAGCGCACGCAGCACCCGCTGCACCTTGCCGCGGAGAAGCTCGAGCCCGCGCCGCATGAGGATCAGGTCCGCATTATCGGTCACGTAGGCGCTCGTCGCGCCCAGGTGGATGTACGGGCGCGCCGCCGGCGCGGCCTCGCCGAATGCGTGGACGTGCGCCATCACGTCGTGACGGAAGCGGCGCTCGAAGGCCGCCACCGCCTCGAAGTCGATGTCGTCAAGGTGCTCGCGCATCTGGACGAGTGCCTCGTCAGGGATCGGCAGGCCGAGCTCCTGTTCCGCCTCGGCGAGCGCGACCCACAGCCGCCGCCACAGCCCGTGACGCATGCGCGGCGACCACACTTCGAGCATGGCCCGCGACGCATACCGTTCGGCGAGCGGAGAGGCGTATCGATCGTGTTGGCTCATTGCCGGATAATAATCGAACTACGCCCGCATTTCCGTCATTCGACGACCCAGGGACGCGGATGCCTCGCCACATCGTTGAGGAATGCGTCGACGCTCCGATCGGTCACGGGATGGAGCAGGGCAGCGCGGAGCAGCGATGCTGGCGCAGCGACCGCATCGGCGCCCGCCACCACGACCGCGGCCAGTTCGGCAGGCGACGCCGGGTTGGCCGCGATGAGGTCGCAC
>JACDHQ010000359.1:2742-3671 GCA_013820975.1 Gemmatimonadaceae bacterium | reverse complement strand
GCCGTTTCTTTCCTCTGCTGAGTCGCCTGCTCCATGGCTGTCAATCGACGTCCTGACCGCGTCGCGGAAGCGATCCGCGCCGAAACCGCGTCCTTCCTCGCCTCGGGGGTGAAGGACCCCCGCGTGATGGGCCTCGTGACCGTCACCGGCGTGGATGTCGCCCGGGACCTGCGCAGTGCGCGCATCTTCGTCAGCATCCTCGGAAGCGACGTCGAACGGGCTGCGACGATGGAGGGGCTCGCAAGTGCCGCCAGCCACCTGCGCTCGCGCCTCGGGAAGTCCCTCCGCCTGCGCTCCGCCCCCGAGGTCGCGTTCAAGCTCGACGAGAGCATCGCCCGTGCGGCGCGCATCCACGCGGTGCTCGAGGAGGCCAACCGCAGCGATGCCGCCATCGCCGAGCAGCGCGCCGCCGCCGCAGGGGATTCGCCGGAACCCGGCGATGCCGCCGACGACGGCTGACGGCGTGCTGCTCGTCGACAAGCCGGCCGGCATGACGTCGCACGACGTCGTGGCGGTGGCGCGGCGGGCGTTGAAGGAGCGACGGATCGGTCACGCCGGGACGCTCGATCCATTCGCCACTGGCCTGCTCGTGCTCGCGGTCGGCCGCGCGACTCGCCTGCTGCCGTATGTCAGCGGCGAGCCAAAGGTATACGACGCGACGATCCGCTTCGGCGCCGAGACGGACACCGACGATCTCATGGGCGCCGTCGTGCGCGACGCCCCACTGCCCGCCGGCGAGGCCATCGACCGCGGCATTCGCGAGCTCACCGGCGAGATCTCACAGGTGCCGCCCGCGTACTCGGCGAAGCAGGTCGGCGGCGTCCGGGCCCATGCCGCGGCTCGCGAGGGCACCCCGCTCGACCTCGCCCCGGCGCGGGTCGTCGTCCACGCGTGGGAAGTGGTCGGCGCCCGCGGTGCCGAGCTCGATG
>JACDHQ010000359.1:429-2732 GCA_013820975.1 Gemmatimonadaceae bacterium | reverse complement strand
CCGGAGCGCCGCGCACCTCACGCGGCTGCGACGCATCCGGAGCGGCCAGTTTGATGTCCGTGCCGCGATCGGGCTCGATGAACTGCGCGATGGGGAGGGGACGCTCCTCCCGCCGGCGTTCGCCATTCCCGAGCTGCCGGTGCGGTGCCTGACAGGGGACGAGATCGTCCGGATCGGGCACGGCCAGCGCGTGCCCGCCCCTGGGGTCCCCGGCGGGACGGTGGCACTGGTGGACGCGACCGGGTCGCTCGTGGGAATCGGGACGGTCGCCGACGGCGCGCTGCATCCGCGCATGGTGCTGCATGCCGGCTGACCCGAGCGGCCTTCCCTCGCTGGCCCGCGGTAGCGTCGTCACCGTCGGCACCTTCGATGGTGTTCATCTCGGACATCGCCATGTGCTCGACCGACTCGCGGTACGCTCGCGGGAGTGCGGGCTGCCGTCAGTCCTTGTCACCTTCGACCCGCACCCGCTCGAGATCGTCCGGCCCGATGCTGCCCCTCCGCTGCTCACGCTGCCACATGAGCGCTTGGAACTGCTTGCGACGACGCCCGTCGACTACGTGTTCGTGCTCCGGTTCACCTCCGCCGTGGCGCGCCTCACCGCCGAGCAGTTCGTCGACGAGGTGCTGCTGCGCCGGCTCTCCATGCGCGAGCTGCTCATCGGCCACGATCACGGTTTCGGGCGGGGGCGGGCAGGGGACGTGACGACTCTTCAGGAGCTCGGTGCGTCCCGGGATTTTGTCGTGGACGTCGTGCAGGCGGTCGCCGGACCCGGCGGGCGGGCGGTTTCGTCGAGCGCGATCAGGAACGCGATCGCGGCGGGCGACCTCGCCACGGCGTCCGGCGGCCTCGGCCGTCGTTACTCGGTGAGCGCGCGCGTAGTCTCTGGTGCACGCCGTGGTCGCCTCCTCGGCTATCCCACGATCAACATCACCCCTCCGCCGCGGAAACTCCTGCCTGGGCACGGGGTGTATGCTATCCGGGCCGAGACGCCGAAGGGCGCCTTCGGGGGGATGCTGAACCACGGCCCGCGGCCCACCTTCGACGACCCGCACATCACCCTCGAGGCGCACCTGTTCAATGCCGACGTGGATCTCTACGGATCCTCGGTCCGACTCGAGTTCGTCTCTAGGCTGCGAGACGTCAGGCGGTTCGACTCGGCTGACGCGCTCGCGGCCCAGCTGGCGGTCGACGAACGGCACGCCCGCGATGCGCTGGGCGCGTTGACCCAAACGCTTTGAGCCGATAGAGTTAGAGGTTATTCTGCACGCTCCCACCTTTTCAGGTAGTCCGCATGTCCAACCTGAAGTCCCGCGTCGCGATCATCGGCGTGCTCATCGTCGCGTCGCTGTTCGCGCTCTTCCCCCGTGAAGAGAAGCAGCGCCTTCGTCGTCCCGACGGGACGTTCTACGACACGACCGTCCAGCGGATACCGCTGAAGCGTGGTCTCGACCTCCAGGGGGGGATGCACCTGGCGCTCGAAGTTGACGAGTCGAAGCGGCCGGTGACCGACAAGGTCGATGCGATCCAGCGGGCGCTCACTGTCGTGCGGAGCCGCATGGAGGGGTTCGGCGTCTCCGAGCCGGTGATCCAGCTGCTCGGTGATGACCGTATCATCGTGGAGCTGCCGGGGATCAGCGATCGCGAGCGCGCCATTGCACTGATTCAGGAGCAGGCGTTCCTCGAATTCAAGATCGTCGACGAAACGCGCGCGCTCGAGCGGGTGCTGCCGCGGCTCGATCAGGTTGTGCGCGCGAGCGGGGTCGCTCCCACTGGCACCTCCCGCACGCCGGCCCAGCCGGCGCCGTCCCGGGGCATCGAGGGGCTGCTGAGCGCAGGCGGCGCCGACACGGCGTCCGCTGATTCGTCCGCTGTTGGGGACTCGCTCGCGCTGGCAACCGGGGGACCGTTCTCGAGCCTCCTGCAGCAAGGTGGGATGGCGGGCGAGTACTACGTGTCGATGGCGAACGAGGCCCGGTTGAGTACGTACCTCGCGCTCCAGCAGGTGCAGCAGGCGATGCCGCCCGGCAAGCAGGTCCTGCTGAGCAGCGACACGACCCGCATCGGCACCGAGGTGTATCGCGCGCTGTACGTCGTGGATTCCCGCGCCATCATCACCGGCGAATACATCACCGACGCCCAGCCGCAGCAGGATCCGATGGAGGGCACGCTCGTCACCTTCTCGCTGAACAACGAGGGCGGGCGGCGCTTCCGCAACGAGACAGGACGCAACATCCAGAAGCAGATGGCGATCATCCTCGACAACCGCGTGATGGGGCGCCCGCCGACGATCCAGAGCGCGA
>JACDHQ010000359.1:0-419 GCA_013820975.1 Gemmatimonadaceae bacterium | reverse complement strand
GGGCGGCCGCAGCCTGCAGGCGGCGCAGGATCTGGCTCTCGTCCTGCGCGCCGGCGCGCTACCGACGCCGCTCAAGGTCGCCGAGGCGCGCACCATCGGGCCGAGCCTCGGGGCCGATGCGATCAGGCAGGGTATCACCGCGGCGACGCTCGCCGTGGTGCTCGTCATCGCCGTGATGGTCGTGTACTACCGGTTCTCGGGGATGCTCGCGGTGGCGGGGTTGCTCATCTACGTGCTGATGACGCTGGCGATCCTGGCGGGCTTCAATGCCGTGCTCACGCTGCCGGGGCTCGCCGGGTTCGTCCTGTCGATCGGTATCGCCGTCGATGCAAACGTGCTGATCTTCGAGCGGATACGCGAGGAGCTCGATCGTGGCCGCACGGTCCGAATGGCGATCGACGACGGCTTCCGGTATGCCC
>JACDHQ010000022.1 GCA_013820975.1 Gemmatimonadaceae bacterium | reverse complement strand
GTCCTCCTCCTGGCTGACGGCCGCCTGACCGACTCCGATGTCCGTGAGGCCGTGACCTGATGCTGTGCGACAACTGTGGAGAGCGCGACGCGGTGGTGCACCTGACCAAGATCGTCGAGAATGCCGTCACGCAGGTCCACCTGTGTGACCGATGCGCGGCCGACCACGGCGTGGAAACGACGGTTGCGACCCCGAAGCATCCTCTTGGCGAGTTCCTGCAGGCGGTCCAGCAGCAGCTCACGGTGCCGGCTGCGGACGCCGTAACGTGCAACTTCTGCGGGATGACCCTCAAGGACTTCCGGACGACGGGCCGCTGGGGCTGCGCGCGGTGCTACACGACCTTCGAGCAGAGCAACCGGGAGCTGCTCCGCCGGGTTCATGGCAGCTCGCGCCACATCGGCCGCGGGTACCACGCGCCACATCCCGAGGCGTCCCAGGCCCAGGCGGAGCTCGCGGAGCTGCGGGAGCGACTGCGTCGCGCGATCGACGGCGAGCAGTTCGAGCTGGCAGCCGACCTGCGTGACCGGATCAGGGAGCTCGAGTGACGCTCGACCTGTCGCTCATCCCCGACGGCGGGGTCCGGTGGCTCGACGCCTCGGGGCCAAACGCCGACATCGTACTGTCCACGCGAATCCGGCTGGCGCGGAACATCGAGGGATACGCCTTTGCGCCGAGGGCGCGCGACGGGGAGCGGCTGCGGGTGATCACGCAGGTGGGCGCCGCCATTCCGTCGATCCCTGAGCTCGGCCAATCGGTGCTGTACCGTGTGGACGAGCTCGGGCCGACCGAGCGTGCGCTGCTCCACGAACGCCACCTCGTGAGCAAGGAGCTTGCTGGGCTCGATGCGCAGCACCCGCTGCGTGCCGGTGCGGGCGTGTTCCTCGGTGACAACGTTTCCGTCATGGTCAATGAGGAGGACCACCTGCGGCTGCAGGCGCTCGCGTCCGGGTTCGCGCTGCGCGAAGCCTACGCGGCGGTCAACCGCGTCGACCGGCAACTCGGAGAGCACGTCCCGTATTCGTATCACCCGGAGTTCGGCTACCTGACCGCGTGCCCGACCAATGTCGGCACCGGCATGCGGGCGTCGGCACTCATCCACCTGCCTGGCCTCGTCCTGACGAAGGAGATCGGGAAGGTGCTTGCCTCGCTCCAGCAGATGGGGCTCACCTACCGTGGACTGTACGGGGAAGGGAGCGAGGTGGTCGGCAACTTCTTCCAGATCTCCAACCAGACGACGTTGGGGCGGTCGGAGGACGACCTGCTCGACCAGCTGTTGCGCGTCGCCGGCCACGTCGTCGAGCGGGAAGAGGAGGCGCGCCGAGTGTTGCTGCGCGATGCGGGCTATATTATCGAGGACAAGCTCTGGCGAGCGTACGGCACGCTGCGATACGCGCGAAGCCTGTCGTTTGACGAGGCGATGAACTACCTCAGCGGTGTGCGCCTGGCGGTCGGCCTGAAACTGATTCCCGGGCTCAGTGTATATACCCTCAACACGCTCCTCATCTTCTCGCAGGCCGCGCACCTCGCGCACGCGGAGGGGCGTCCGCTCACCGAGAGCGAGACCAACCAGGCCCGCGCACGCTATGTGCGTGTCGCATTGGAGCGAGAGGCGGGCACAGTCGGGTAAGGCGTTGTCACACCCGAACTTGAGGCAATCATGAACGGCTACAACTTCACTGAGCGGGTACGAAAGGTCCTTGCGATGGCGCGCGAGGAAGCCGCCCGTCTCCACCACGAGTACGTGGGGACGGAGCACATCCTGCTCGGCCTCATCCGCGAGGGTGAGGGGGTCGCCGCCACGGTCCTGCAGAACCTCAACGTCGAGCTGGAAGAGATCCAGCAGAAGATCGAGGAAACGGTCAAGAAGGGGAAAGCCGCGAGCGCGACCGGCCCCGACCTCCCGTATACCTCGCGGGCGAAGAAGGTGCTGGAGCTCGCCATGAGCGAGGCCCGTGAGCTCGCCCACAGCTATGTTGGCACCGAGCACCTGCTGCTCGGGCTCCTTCGCGAGGAAAAGGGGATCGCCGCCCAGGTGCTGACCGATGCCGGGGTCAACCTCGAGGCGGCCCGCGCGGAGACGTTGCGGATCCTCGGGACCGAGATGCCCAACACGCCGCAGGCGTCGGCCGCAGGGGGCGGCGCGCCCCCGCAGGCGGCGCCAAAGGGCGAGAAGAAGTCCAAGACGCCCGCGCTCGACCACTTCTGCCGTGACCTCACGCTGCTCGCCGCCGAGGGCCAGCTCGATCCCACGATCGGCCGGGCCAAGGAGATCGAGCGCGTCATGGAGGTACTGACGCGGCGCAAGAAGAACAACCCGGTCCTGATCGGGGAACCGGGCGTCGGCAAGACGGCGATCGTCGAGGGGCTCGCCCAGCTCATCGCCAACGGCGAGTGCCCGGACAACCTGCGTGACCACCGCGTGCTGTCGCTCGACATGGCGGCGGTCATCGCGGGGACCAAGTACCGAGGTCAGTTCGAGGAGCGGCTCAAGGCGGTCATGAACGAGATCGCGCAGAACAAGAACGTCGTGCTCTTCATCGACGAGCTGCACACGCTCGTGGGGGCCGGAGCGGCCGAGGGCGCGATCGACGCGTCCAACATGCTCAAGCCGGCGCTCGCGCGTGGTGAGCTGCAGTGCGTCGGCGCCTCGACGCTGAACGAGTACCGCAAGTACATCGAGAAGGACGGGGCGCTGGAGCGCCGCTTCCAGACGGTCGTCGTCGACCCACCGTCGATCGACGAGACGGTGCAGATCCTCCTGGGGCTGCGGAGCAAGTACGAGGATCATCACCGGGTGACGATCCCCGATACGACCCTGGTGCACGCGGCGAAGATGTCGGAACGCTACATCACCGACCGGTTCCTGCCCGACAAGGCGATCGACGTGATCGACGAGGCAGGCGCGCGGGCGCGCCTCGCGTCGCAGGCGCCGCCACCGGAAGTGGCCGACCTGAAGCTGCAGCTCGAGAAGGTCAATACCGACAAGGAAGCGGCGGTACGTGACCAGAACTTCGAGAAGGCGGCGTCGCTCCGCGATCGCGAGCGCGAGCTGCAAACGGAAATCCGGCAGCAGCAGGAAGAGTGGGAAAAGCGGCGGCAGTCGCATCGCCCCGTGCTTGGCGAGGAGGAGATTGCGTTCATCGTCAGCCGGTGGACGGGTATTCCCGTCACCCGCCTGCAGGAAGCGGAGACGAATCGCCTGCTGCGGATGGAGGACGAGCTGCATGCGTCCGTCGTCGGCCAGGATGAGGCGATCAAGGCGCTCGCGCGCTCGATCCGGCGGAGCCGGGCGGGGCTCAAGGACCCGAAGCGTCCAATCGGATCATTCATCTTCTCCGGCCCCACGGGCGTCGGCAAGACGGAACTGGCCCGGGCGATCGCGCGCTTCCTGTTCGCCGACGAGACGGCGCTGGTGCGCGTCGACATGTCGGAGTACATGGAGAAGTTCTCGGTCTCGCGCCTGATCGGCGCGCCGCCGGGATACGTGGGCTACGAGGATTCGGGCACGCTGACGAAGGCCGTGCGTCGCAAGCCGTACTCGGTCATCCTGCTCGACGAGATCGAGAAGGCGCATCCCGACGTGTTCAACATCCTGCTCCAGGTGCTCGACGAGGGCCACCTCACGGACAATTACGGACGGGTGATCGACTTCAAGAATACCGTCGTGATCATGACGTCCAACGTCGGCGCACGCGACCTCACCAAGGGGCGGGCGCTCGGGTTCGCGAGCGGCGACGAATCCCAGAACTGGGAGCGGAAGGCCGAGAAGGTGCGCGAGGAGCTCAAGATCACGTTCAACCCCGAGTTCCTGAACCGGCTCGACGACGTGATCGTCTTCCACCCCCTCGGGCGCGAGCACATCGCACGCATCGTGTCGATCCTGCTCAAGGACGTCCGTCGCCGCCTGGCCGAGGAAGAGCTCACGCTCAAGCTGAGCGAGAGCGCGAACGAGTTCCTGGTGAAGCACGGGTATGACGAGCAGTACGGTGCCCGGCCGCTCAAGCGGGCGATCCAGCGCTTCATCGAGGATCCGCTCTCGGAGAAGATCCTCATGGGCGAGTTTGCCCGGGGGGACGAAATCGACGTCGACCTGGCCGCGGACGGGGAGAAGCTGGAGTTCCGCGTGATGACGAGCAGCGCGAACGCCTGACCTCGGGCACCAGTCGAAAAAAAAGGCCGATCGGATTTGGATCCGATCGGCCTTTCGCTGGTATATTGCAGGGATGCTGCGCATACCCTTCCTCGCCGCCGCTGCCCTCGTCGTGGCAGCCCTTCCGGCCAGAGCCCAGGACCCCGTCGCCGCTGGCCGGTGTTCCGCCCCGGACTCCGTCGTCTTCCGGGGCGATACCCGGACGGCGCCGGCGACCCTCCGCACCGAAACCACCCTGCCGCCGGCGGGCACCCCACTGAACGCCCGCGACGTCCAGCGGGCGGTCAAGGCCCTGTACGCGACCGGGCGGTATGACGATGTGGGCTCCGCCTGCGAACTTGGCGGCGATCGGGCCAGCCTGGTGTTCACCGTACAGGAGCGCCCGCTGCTGGCCGACTACGCCGTGGTCGGCACCGACCGCGTATCGGGCTCGACGGTCCGGAGCCGGGTCGGACTTGTCGCCGGGAGGCCGGTCGATCCCGCTGTCGTCGCGCGGTCGGTGGCGGCCATCGACTCGGTCTACGAGGCGCGGGGCTACTACCTGGCCCGCATCGAGGCCGATACGACCGTCACCCCGGACGGGCTGCGCATCACCTTCCGGATCGACGAAGGGCGCCGGCTCGCAGTGTCGGGAGTTCGCATCGAGGGGAACGATCGGGTGGGCGACAAGAGCGTCGTCGACGCAATGAAGACGCGCCCCGAAGGATTCCTCTGGTGGCGGAAGGGGGCGTTCGACGAGAACGAGCTTGCCGGCGACGTCAGCGAGCGGATCCCGCTGCTGTACGCGCGGCGCGGCTTCATCGACGCACGGGTGACCGACGACACGCTGCTGATCGACCGCGAGCTGGGCAAGGCGCTCGTCGAGGTGCGCGTGGAAGAGGGGGTGCAGTACCGCATCGGCACGTTCGAGCCGCCGGACGCGAAAGTATTCTCGAGCGAGGACATCGCGCGGTTCTATCCCTTCGGCCAGCGCGACCGCTCACTGCGGGAGATGGTGCTCGGCGTGTTCCGGCGTGACCAGACGCCCGGGGACGTGTTCGACCAGCAGGCATGGGAGGAAGCGACGCAGAAGGTCACCGAGGCGTATCAGAACGAGGGATACATCCGCTCACGGGTGTATCCCATCGTCGAGCGGTCCGTCGGGCCGGACTCGGTGCCGGTGGTGAACCTGCGCTGGGACATCGAGGAGGGAGCGCCCTCCATCATCCGGCGCGTCGAGATCGTCGGCAACGACGTGACGGTCGAGTCATGCATCCGCGACCAGCTGCTGGTGGTCCCCGGCGACGTGTTCAATCGCGAGCGCCTCATCCGCAGTTACCAGTCGATCTCCAATCTCGGCTTCTTCGAGTCCCCGCTGCCCCCACCCGACACGCGCGAGGCGAACGACAAGGGGGATGTCGACATCATCTTCAACGTCAAGGAAAAGCGCACCGGAACGGTGAACTTCGGTGCGTCGGTCGGCCAGGGAACCGGGCTGGGCGGCTTCATCGGCTTCGAGCAGCCGAACCTTTTCGGACGGTGCAAGCGCGGCACGCTGCAGTGGCAGTTCGGCCAGTTCATCAACGACTTCAACCTTTCGTACACCGACCCGACGATCCTGCAGACGCGGATCAGCGGGACGGTGAATGCCTATCACACCCAGTCGCGCTACACGATCAAGGGGCTCGGGCGCACCGTCCGTACGGGCGGCCAGCTTCAGGCACGCCTCCCGGTGCCATGGTCGCGATGGACGCGGGCCACGATCGGCTATGGCGGTGAGGCGATCCGGTACGGGCAGGATGGCGCATTCTCAGGGATCGACTGCACGAACTGCTTCCGGTCGACCGTCACGGCAGGGTTGAATCACGATACGCGCTTCGACCTTCCGTTCCCGACTGCAGGCTCGAGCATGGACTTCACCGCGCAGTTCAACGGCGGTCCGCTCGGCGGCACCGCGGCGTTCCAGAAATACACTGGTGAGATGCGCAGCTACGCGACGCTGGCGCAGGTCGGCGGCACGAACCCGGGTTCCTCGCCCATCAAGTTCGTCGTCGGCCTCAACGCGAAGGCGGGAGCGCTCTTCGGGGACGCTGGTCCGTTCTACCTGCAGCGGTTCTCCCTCGGCGGCGTCCAGTTCGGCGAGCAGCTGCGCGGCTACGAGGAGTTCTCGATCACGCCGCGCGGGTATGTCGGCGGCGATGACTTCCAGGCGCAGATCGAGTCGTTCGGCAACGCGTTCTTCACCACGTCGGCGGAGTTCGGCGTCCGGTTCAACCAGCAGATCTACCTGCATTCGTTCTTCGATGCCGGCAACGTGTGGAACCGCGCCCGGGAGTTCGATCCCACGCGCCTCTATCGTGGCGCGGGCGTCGGGGCGTCGCTCGTGACGCCGCTTGGACCTCTCGGGCTCGATCTCGGGTATGGATTCGACCGCCTCGATGAATTCGGCCGGCGGGCCGGCAAGTGGCAGGTGCACTTCAAACTCGGTCAGTTCTTCTAACCTCTCGGAGTAGTCATGCGTGCATTCATTCGCGCGGCAGGTCTCGCGGTCTTCGCCGCTGCCGTCGCTGCAGGTTCCGCCGCGGCCCAGGCGCCAGCATTCAGGATGGCGTTCGTGCGCACGAGCGTCGTATTCGACAGTGCACCGGGTCGGGCGGAGGCCGCGACGGCCTTCGATCGTGAGGCTGCGACCTTCCAGACGCAGCTGCAGCGCATGAGTGACTCCCTCGGGACGCTCATCCAGGAGTATCGCACGGCCGAGGCATCGCTCACGCCGGCGCAGCAGGAGACCCGGCAGCGCGCCATCGGCGCGCGTCAGCAGGAGTACGAGGCCCGCGCCGAGGCGATCGACCAGCAGGTGGAGCAGCGTCGCACGGCGCTCACGCGCCCGCTGCTCGAGCACATCCGCAGCGCGATCGAGACGATCCGCGCCGAGGATGGGTATGCCGTCATCCTGAGCGCGGACCCGGGCTCGCCGATCATTGCGTTCGACCCGTCGCTCGACATCACGCCTCGCGTGATCGCGCGGCTCCGGCAGCTCGGGCCGCCGCGGGCGACCGCCGCAGCGCCGGCTGGTCCGGCCTCGACTCCCTCCGGTGTGACGCGTCCTCGGACGCCGTGACCGACGGATCGGCCCAACCCGGCGCCGGTGGTGCAGAGCAGCAGGCTCTCACTGCCGGCGCCGTTGCACGAGAAGTCGGCGGCGAGCTCCGGGGCAACCCGGATCTCGTCGTTTCGGCGATCGCCCCCCTCGACCGTGCGGGCCCGGATGATGTGGCGTTTCTCGCGCTCGCGCGGTATGCCGCGCTGGCCGCGACCACCAGGGCCGGTGTGCTGCTGGTGAGCCCGGACCTCGCCGATATACCCACGACCGCTGGCGCACGCGTGGTCGTGGACCGGCCGCACGAAGCGGTGCTCGGACTTCTGCCTCGGTTCTATCGCGCGATGGCGGCTACCCCCGGGGTGCATCCTTCGGCGACCATCGGCAGGGGAGCAACGCTGGGAGCTCGCGTGTCCGTGGGTGCGAACGTCGTGCTCGGAGACGGCGTCACACTTGGCGACGACGTCGTGGTCGAGCCGAACGTGACAATCGGCGCCGGGGTCACCCTCGGGGCGGGCTGCCGGATCTTCGCGAACGCGACGCTCTATTCCGGCGTGGCGCTCGGCAAGCGCGTGTTCATCCACAGCGGCGTGCGGCTCGGCTCCGACGGCTTCGGCTATGTCTTCCGCGGTGGAGTCCACGAAAAGATCCCGCACGTGGGGCGCTGCCTCGTCGGCGACGACGTCGAGATAGGCGCGAATACCACCGTGGACCGCGGGAGCATCGACGACACCGTGATCGGTGCCGGGACGAAGATCGATAATCTGGTACAGATCGGGCACAACGTGCGTGTCGGGCGGCTCTGCCTCATCATGTCGCAGGTCGGGATCTCTGGTTCGGCCCGGATCGAGGACGGTGCGATCGTGGCGGGGCAGGCAGGGCTCGCCGGCCACATCGTAGTCGGGACGGGCGCGCGCATCGGCGGACAGTCGGGCGTGTTCGGTGACGTGCCCGCCGGGCAGACCTGGTCGGGGTACCCGGCGCGCCCGCACCGCGAGTCGCTGCGCGCACAGGCGGCGGTGCACAAGCTGCCGTCACTCCTGCGGCGGCTCGAGCGGCTCCTCCTCAGCGAATCCGGAGAGGGGAAGTGAGGCGTACCATCGCGGCCGAGTCGTCGGTCGCGGGTGTCGGCCTGCACCTCGGCGTCCCGGTCACGCTGACGTTTCGGCCGGCGAGATCAGGGGATGGGCTGCGTTTCCGCCGCACCGACCTCCCGGGGGCGCCGCTCATCCCGGCACTGGTGGAGCACGTCGTGCTCACGGAGCGCCGTACTCAGATCGGTGAGGAGCCAGTGGCGGTGCACACCGTCGAGCACGTGCTCGCGGCGGTGACTGGCATCGGCATCGACGACCTCGAGATCGCGATGGACGGGCCGGAGCCGCCAATCGCTGACGGCAGCGCCGGCCCCTTTCTCGACGCGCTTACCGCTGCCGGGGTGGTGGAGCACCCCGGATGTGTGCAGTATCTGACGCTCCAGGAACCGATCAGGGTCGTCGATGGCGAGTCGGTCTATGAGGCGTTTCCCGCGGACCAGCTCGAGCTCGACATCCGGATCGCATTTCCCCATCCGCTGATCGGCGAGCAGGCGGGGCACTATGTGCCGACCGCCGAGATCTTCGCCGCAGAGCTTGCCCGGGCACGCACGTTCGGTTTCGTTCGTGAGGTCGAATGGCTGCGCGGGCGGGGGCTGATCAAGGGTGCGAGCACCGCCAACGCGGTCGTCCTCGACGAGACCGGGGTGATCGACACCACGCTCCGGTGGCCCGACGAGTTCGTGCGGCACAAGGCGCTCGACTGCCTCGGTGACCTCGCGCTGGCGGGCGCTCGCGTGCGGGCGCGAATCGTCGCGCACCGTCCGAGCCACCGGGGAACGGCGCTGCTGGTTCGGGCCATCAGGCAATCATCGCGCAAGGAGAACAGCGTGCTGGGTATCGAAGAGATCATGAAGGTCCTGCCGCACCGGTATCCATTCCTGCTGGTTGACAGGATCCTCGAGGTGGACGCCGGCAAGCGGGTGGTGGGGCTGAAGAACGTCACGATCAACGAGCCGTTCTTCCAGGGCCACTTTCCCGGGCACCCGATCATGCCGGGGGTGCTGATCATCGAGGCGATGGCCCAGGTGGGCGGGATGCTGCTGCTCGGCGCCGTGGACGATCCGTCGAGCAAGGTCGTGTACTTCACGTCGCTCGATAAGGTGCGCTGGCGCCGCCCGGTCAAGCCGGGCGACCAGCTGCGATTCGAGCTGGAGATGCTGCAGGTCCGCGGCATGATGTGCAAGATGAAGGGGCGCGCCACGGTCGATGGCGAGCTGGTGGCCGAGGCGGAGATGGGCGCGGCGGTGCGCGACCGATGACCCCGCGCATCCACCCGACGGCGCTGGTGTCGGCGGGCGCGCAGCTCGGGGCCGACGTGGAGATCGGGCCGCATGCGATCGTCGGTGACGGCTGCACGATCGGCGACGGCAGCGTCGTCGCCGCGCGCGCCGTCCTCGAGCGGAACGTGATCCTCGGGCGCGGGGTGAAGGTCGGCATCGGGTCGGTCCTCGGCGGCGAGCCGCAGGACCTGAAGTTCCGTGGCGAGGAGACCACCGTCGAGATTGGCGACAACACGACGATCCGAGAGTACGCGACGATCAACCGCGGCACATCGCACTCGATGCGCACGTCCGTGGGGGAGAACTGCTTCCTCATGTCGTATGTGCACCTCGCCCACGATTGCCAGCTTGGCGACTCGGTGATCATCTCCAACGGAACCCAGCTCGCCGGCCACGTGATCGTCGAGAGCCGCGCAATCCTTTCCGGGCTCGTTGCCGTGCACCAGTTCACGAAGATCGGCCGCTTCGCGTTTGTCGGCGGGTGCTCGCGCGTGGCCAAGGATGTGCCCCCATTCGTGAAGGCGGTGGGCAACCCGATTCGGCTCTACGGCCTGAACAAGGTCGGGCTGGAGCGGAATGGCTTCACCCCCGAGGTGATCCGCGAGTTGAAGCGTGCCTACCGGCTCTTCTTCAACTCCGAGCTGAATCTCTCCCAGGCGCGCGAGAAGGCGGCGAGCGAACTGCACCCGTACAGCGAAGTGCAGGACTTCCTCCGGTTCTTCGAGCAGAGCGATCGCGGAGTCGCGATTTGAGCGCGCGGGTGAAGGTCGGGGTCGTCGGCGCGGGTGGGCTCGGCTACCATCATGTGCGCATCCTCCGGGAGGCGGAGGATGTGGAGTTCGTGGGCTTCCACGAATCCCGCCCCGACCGGGCAGCGCAGGTGGCCTCGGAACTCGGCGCAACGGCGTTCGACAGCCTCGACGCCCTCATTGCAGCCACCGACGCCCTGACGATCGTCGTGCCGACGCCGGCGCATTACGTGGTGGCGAAGCGGGCACTCGAGGCGGGGCGCCACCTGCTGGTCGAGAAGCCGCTCGCGGCGACGCTCGCGGAAGCGGACGCGCTGGTGACGCTTGCGGCATCGCAGCGGGTGGTGCTTCAGACCGGGCACGTCGAGCGGTTCAACCGTGCGGTGCGGGCCGCGTTGCCGTATGTCGACAAGCCACGCTTCATCGAGAGCAACCGGCTGGCGCAGTTCAACCCGCGCGGTGCCGACGTCGCGGTCGTGCTCGACCTGATGATCCACGACATCGACCTCGTGCGCGTGCTCGTGGGCGGCCGGGTCGAGTCCCTGTCCGCCGTCGGTGTCCCGGTGCTGACCCCGACCGTCGACATTGCCAATGCGCGCCTCACCTTCGAGTCCGGCGCGGTCGCCAACATCACCGCCAGCCGCGTATCGCGGGAGCGGATGCGGAAGCTCCGCATCTTCCAGCCGAGCGGGTATCTCTCGCTCGACCTCGGCGCCGGCACCGGGGAGTTCTTCCGGCTGCGTCGCGACATGGACCTGCGCGAGCTGGCGACGGCGGCTCGGTCGATCGAGGAGTTTGTGGAGCGCGTGCCGCTGGAGGCGCCCGAAGGGGAGCCGCTGCGGCTGGAGTTCGCGAGCTTCCTGCAGGCGATCCGAGGCGAGGCCGATGTGGTCGTGAGCGGCGAGGACGGCCGGGAGGCGCTGGCCGTCGCGCTGGGCATCGTCTCCGAAATCGAACAGACGCTGCCTGCCTTGCGCGGCCTCGCCGCCTTCGATCCGACTCGCGGTGCGTGAGATCCTGTTCGTCGCCGGGGAGGCTTCCGGCGACATGCACGCAGCCGGCGTCGCGCGTGAGCTCGTGAGCCGCGACGCGCCGTACGCGCTCGTGGGCGTCGGCGGCGACCGCATGCGGCAGGCGGGCGTCGAGCTGATCGAGCACGCATCGCGGCTCACCGTGATCGGGTTTGCCGGCG
>JACDHQ010000358.1 GCA_013820975.1 Gemmatimonadaceae bacterium | reverse complement strand
GCTCACGACCGGCACCCCGCATGCCTCGTCGCCCTCCAGGCGATCCCCCCACGCATCGTAGGCCGCCGACCCGCCATCATACACGATGCCGCCGCCGGTGCCGGTGCGGTTGACGCCGATCACGGCGCACTGGTTTTCAATCGCCCGGGCCCGCAGCAGCGTGTCCCAGTGCGGCCGGCGCGCCGCCGGCCAGTTGGCGATCAGCACCATGCAGTCCACGCGATCGGCGACCGCAGCGAAGACTTCCGCAAATCGCAGCTCGTAGCAGATGAACAGCGCGATGCGCACCCCGTCGATCGTCACCGTCGTCGCGGTCGCACCGGCGGTGTACACCTCGTGCTCGCCGGCGAAGGCGAAGAGCCGCTGCTTGCGATGGATGGCTGCAATCGCCCCCTGCGGGTCGATCGCGAGCGCCGCATTGACCACGCATCCGTCCCCCGACTCCCCCCCCTCGACGAGCGCGACGCCGGCGATCAGCCACGTGCCGTGCCGCCGCGCACTTTCACACAGCTGCTGCACCGGTGGAGCATCGAGCGTGACCGCCTGCGTGGCGTCCATCGTGAACCCGCTCGTCGCCATTTCGGGGAGCACCACCACGCGCGCACCGCATGCGGCCGCGTCGCGGACGATCGCATCGGCCGTCGCGAGCGATGCGTCGGGCGCGTGCCATCCCGTGTCGTACTCGCCGAGGGCCAGCCGGAGCGGTGCGGGCGCGCCGCCCGCTGTCACGCCTCGGGCTCGCCGAGCAGGGTCGCGCGGAGCAGCTTCGACCCTTCCTCGACCATGCGCGTGTCGCAGCTGAACGCGAAGCGCATCGCATCGGCGCAGGCGTGCCCGAATGCATCGCCCGGCGCGCTGCCGATCCCCCGCTCCGCCAGCCAGGCCGAGAGGGCGTCGGCATCGGCGACGCCAAGGCGATCGTACAACGATTGGTCGAGCTCCGTCCAGACGTAAAAGGCGCCATGCGGGGCGAAGGGACGGACGCCAGGAATGCCGGTGAGCGCCTTCACCATGACGTCGCGACGCTTCGCGTACTCCGCCTGCATCATGGGGATGTGGTCCTGCGGGCCGGTGACGGCTGCCAGGGCGCCCCACTGCGCGAGGCTGTTGACCCCATTGATGGTGCAGCGGAGCAGCTTCTGGATGCGTTCGCGCAGCAGGGACGACTGCGTGACGAGATATCCCGTCCGCAGCCCCGCCATCGCGTGGCTCTTCGAGAAGGAGAAGACGCTGAGCACCCGCGGCGCCCAGTCCCCGGCGAGGGCGGCGGTGGAATGGTGCGCATGCGGCGCGTAGCGCACGTCCTCGTACGCCTCGTCCGACACGATCCAGAGGTCGTGCTCGCGCGCGATCGCAATGATCGCCTCGAGCGTGTCGCGCCCGAGCACCGCACCCGTGGGGTTGTGAGGCGAGTTGATGAAGATCGCGCGCGTCCGCGGCGTGATCGCGGCGGCGATCGCGTCGGGTTCGTAGGCATAGTCGCTCGCCATCCGGACCGGGACGCCCACCGGGGTTGCGCTGGCGAGCCGGATGTTCTCCGCCACCTCGGTCCACATCGGATCGGGGATGATCACCTCGTCACCGGGGAGCAGGAGGGTCCCGAACGCGACGAACAGCGCATGCATCGCCCCGTTGGTGAGGAACACGTGCTCCGCCTTGACGCCTTCCATCGCGTTCTTCGTGCGCAGCTTTTCCGCGAGCGCCTTGCGAAGCTCCGGGATGCCGTCGTTGGGCACGTAGTGCGTGCGCCCGGCGCGCGCGGCGGCGGCAATCGCATCGAGCACGTGCGGCGCCACGTCGAAGCTCGGGTCGCCCGACTCGAAGCGGATCACCCGCTGCCCCTCGGCCTGTGCGCGCAGGAGGACTTCACGGATCTGCACGATCTTGCCGAACGAAATGCGGTCGATCGGGTGCGGGGGCAGCACGTCTGCGGTCGCGGCGGGCATTGCGCTCCTCAGGCAGGGGGATCGGTGAGCGGCGGCACCGCAAAGGTATCACCGTCTGCTGGCCGCTGCATTACCTTCCGCGGCGTCACGTCACACTCTGCCCCTGCTGCCGCCATGCGCCTCTTGAGCCCCGATTGCCTCGCCGATCGCCTCGCCGCCGTCACGAGCGGCGGCCGCCTCGACCGCCTCGCCGCCGCACTGCTCCTCGCCCTCGCGTCCGCCTGTGGTGCGGGGCCGACGATCCCCGGGCCGGGTGGGCCGATCGGGCCCGATCCCGACGTCGTGCCGCCGATCGTCCGCGAGTTCCGCGGCCTCTGGACGGCGACGGTGGCCAACATCGACTGGCCGTCACGAGCGGGACTGACGGCCGGCGAGCAGCGCGCCGAGCTGCAGTCGATCATGGACCGCGCGAAGTCCGCAGGCATGAACGCGATCGTGCTCCACGTCCGGCCAGCCGGGGACGCGCTGTATCGCTCGCCCCACGAGCCCTGGGGGCGGATGCTGACTGGCACGCAGGGGGTCGATCCCGGCTACGATCCGCTGGAATTCGCCGTCGCCGAGGCGCACCAGCGCGGGCTCGAGCTGCATGCGTGGGTGAACCCCTTCCGCGCCGGCAACACAGCCGATTCGAGCAGCCTCGCCCCGCTGCACCTGTTCCACACGCGCCGGGACCTCGTGCGCGTGTACGGAAGCCAGCTGTGGATGGACCCCGGTGAGTCCGAGGTGCACGACCACTCGATGCGGGTCATCCGCGACATCGTCGCGCGCTACGACGTCGATGCGGTTCACCTCGACGACTACTTCTATCCCTATCCGCAGTCCGCGCCGGGAGGGGGCACCCTCGCCTTTCCGGACGCGGCCGCGTACGCGCGCGACGGCGGCAGCGCGTCCCTCGGCGACTGGCGCCGGGCGAACGTGGACCGGTTCCTCGAGCGGCTCTACGGGGAGGTGCACGCGGAGAAGCCGTGGGTCCGCGTGGGGATCTCGCCGTTCGGCATCTGGCGCCCGGGCAACCCGGCGGGAATCGCGGGCCTCGATGCGTACAGCGCGATCTACGCCGACGCCCGCAAGTGGATCGTGAATGGGTGGCTCGACTACCTCGCGCCACAACTCTACTGGGCGATCGACCCGCCGGCGCAGAGCTACACGGCGCTCCTCGGATGGTGGCAGCAGCAGAACCCCATGGCGCGCTTCGTCTGGCCGGGGATCGCCACCTACAAGCTCTACGAAGGGACCCCGCGCTACACGACAGGGGAAGTGGTGAACCAGGTGAAGGCGGCCCGCGATCGCCGCACCGGGGGCGTGCTCTTCTACAACACCACGACGACGATCACGCGCAACGGCGGCGAGGTCGCGTCGGCGCTGAAGTTCGAGGTGTTCGGCCAGCCGGCGCTGTCGCCGGCCACCACGTGGCTCGACGCCACGGTGCCGCCGGCACCGACGATCACGGGGGTGTCGACCACCGCTGGCTGGCGCGCGACGCTCGCGTCCTCCGGAGAGCCGGTGCGGTTCTACCACGTCCGGTATCGAGCGGGCACCACGTGGACCACGCAGGTGATCTCAGGGTCGACCACGACGCTCACCCTGCCCTCGGTCGCCGGATCCGCGATCGACTGGGTGGTGGTGAACGCGATCGACCGGGTGGGCAATGCCAGCCCGGACGCGACGTGGCGGAACTAGCTATCGGCTATCAGCTATCAGCCATCAGCTATCAGCTATCAGCTTGT
>JACDHQ010000357.1 GCA_013820975.1 Gemmatimonadaceae bacterium | reverse complement strand
GGGCCGGATCGCGTAGCGGCGTCCGCGCGTCTCGACGAGATGCCCCAGGCTCTCGAGTTCGTGCAGGTCGCGATGGATGGTGCGCTTGCCAACGCGAAAGTGCTTGGCGAGATCGGCGGCCGAGGATGCCTGCGACTCGAGGAGGGCTGCGAGTCGGTGCAGCCGGGCCGCCTTCGTGACTGCAGGTGTCGGCATCTGGTCCTCAGGAATCGCTCTCGTACGTTCGTGGCTTCCGCAAGGCTCGACCGGCCGACGCTCGCGGCACGAGGGGGAATCCGCCTCCATGCAGGTCCGTCAAGACCATCTTGGCACCCTCGACGAGGAAGTCCATCCCGACGTCGAAGGTTCACACTGTGCTACGGCGTCGATCTAGTTGGGTTCGTGGGATCCGATCGCTTCGGACCGGCGCTTCTGTGTGTACTTTGGACGCGTTCCTGACTGATCCTGATGTACGGGCCGATCATTAGAAGCGAGCCCAATCCGTCTCTGGCCAATGAGTCAGGCGCGTGACCTCTGACTCAGCCACTTCTCGGACGAGGTCTGACTCTCGCCTGAGGGCTGCCCAGCCAACAGTCCTGAGACACTGACGTCCTCATCGATGGCTTCCCAATGGACGCCCTGTCCTGTACCGATGAGCCGCCAGTCGTTTCTCTCCTCCGGTGTAGCGTGGACGTGCCGAGGAAACCATGCGAGTGGAACCGAGATGGTTCGCCCGTCGCTCAAATCGATACGTAGCGTGTCCGTCGTGACCGTGACGGATTCAGCATTCGGAATTTCAGTCTTGATCGCCGAAGAAGTCATCCCACGCCTCCAACAGTTTCGCCTGATGCTTCCCCCGCGTAGAAGAAGAGACGGTAGGGGCCAACTCGCTAGACTGTCGGCTCCAGTCGATTCCGGTGTTCACGCTTCCATGACCCAACAATGCGTAGAGGTCGGCCGTGATGGACTGCAGTGGCGTGTGGTGGACGGGCAGCCGGCGGAGGCGGTGCCGGTTCTGCTCGGGGTGATGGAGGTGCCTCCAGGCCCAGCCGTCGATCTCGCGCGCCTCCTTCTCGTACACGGTGAGGATGATGCCCTTCGCGTGGGGCGCGACCCAGTAGCTGTCGGCGGTCCGAACGATGCGGAGCTGGACGCGGGGGTGGTTGGGGTGGCGGCCGAGGAAGTCGGTGCCGCTGCCGGTGCGGAGGAGCTCGAGGACGCAGTCGGGAGCCGTCCGCTGAGTCCGGCGGTGCTCGGCGTGGTGGGTCATCTGGAGCGGCGTGTTCATGGGCGGACCTCCCTTGAAACAACGGTAGATCGCGGCTGCGACAGGTACGGACGCGCGCGGTGCGTGTCCGGATGCCGTAGGCTGACAGCATGCCCCTCGAATGGACCCGCGCGGAGCGTCCGACGTTCGGTGCCGGCGCCATCGTGACCTCGTGACACTCGAACGCATCACCCTGATCCTGCTCGCGATGCTCCTGGCCGGATGGACCGTGGGGTGGCTCGCACGGCTGCGGGCGACACGAAGAGGGCGGACCGTCGCGGTGGGATGGGCACCGCGGACGGCAGAGGCGAAGGAGCAGGCGCTGCTTCAGGTCGTTCCTCCGCAGTCCGATGCCGATGACGTCCTCGCGCTCGCAGCGAGAACGCTCCTCCTCACGCGCCTTCCGAACCCACTGGCCATCCTCGCCGGCCTGCGGCTGGAGGACGCGCTCGACGTGCGTCGCTACGGAGCGGCGGCCGCAGACTTCGAGCGCCGTGCGCACCACCTCGAGATCGACATCTCCGGGAACGCCGCGACGGTCGTCATGAACGTGCGCGATCTCGCGCACTCGGGCAGGTACCTCACGTTCGAGCTGACCTCGTCGATCCAAGGCGGCATCGCCCGGGGCACGTTGCAACTCGCCCGGGACGGGAACGGCAAGCTGCTGGCGATGGTCAAGGATTCGCGAACGGGCAAGGTGACGGATCTGCTGCGTGGCGTGCCGAGCGGGGCTCGGCTGGGCGCGCTGACGGCGACGGTCTACGGGCTCGCGCACCTCGTGTCGGCGAAGGACCTCGCGACGAAGCTCGACGCCCTCTCGGGCAAGGTGGATCTGCTGCTCGCCTTCAGGAGCATCGACCAACGCGCCCGGCTCGAGGCCGCATACGCGAGCGTGAAGGAGCTCGGGATGCAGCAGTTGGATGCTGCCGGCCTCGCCGAACTTCGACGTGTGCGCAACGAGCTGCGCGAGCTGCGTCATGTGTGGCGGGGCGAATCGATGCACCGCCTCAGGTCGCTGCACGCTCTGCCACACGTGACGCGTGTGAACCGGCTCTTCCCGCGAACCAAGGCGAAGCACGCCGCCCACAACGCAGCCGTGCGCGACGTCGTCGGTCTCGTCGCACTGATGGAGTTCTCGCTGCGACTGGAGCATCTCCTCGCCGTGGCGGGGGACGACGCGGAGCCGTTCCTCCGGGTGCTCCCCGATGAGCTCGATGGGTGGGAGGAGCTCACGAACCTGCTGCACACGACGGCGGAGATGATCGAGTACGAGGATCTCGCCGCCTTGCCCTACGTGGAGGCCGTGAAGGACGTCGTGAACGTCTATCGCGATCGGACTGGGACGGGGATCTTCACGGAGTCCGCAGGCGAGGCGGTCGCGTCGATCAGGGACGGAAGTTTGCCCGCCGGGAGCTCGAAGGTGTGACACATCTGGTCGTCCGACGTCGAACGTCGCCACCTCATGCAACGACCGTACTTGACGCACCCATGATCTAGTCTTGGCGCATGCTTCCCGAACGTCGACAGCACCTCGTTCGCCCGAGCCGCGCCTTTCCCCCGCCGGATCTCCCATGCGCCTGAAACCCGAAGGCTCGCTCGACCTCAGCCCCAGCGACCTCACGACGTTCACGGCCTGCGCCCACGCCAGCCGCCTCGACATCGACGCGGTCGTGGGGCGGCCGGTGCCGGAGCGGGGCCGCGATCCGGACGCCGACCTGCTCGCGGAGCTGGGTCGGCGGCACGAGGGGGCGTACCTCGACCACCTGCGCGCGCAGGGGCTCGAGGTCGAGACGATCGGCGCCCTCGAGGATCCCGACGAGGCGCGGGCCCGCCTGCTCGAGCTGATGCGCGCGGGCGTAGACGTCATCGCGCAGGCGCCGCTACGCGACGGCGCGTGGCGTGGCGTCGCCGACGTGCTGCGCCGCGTCGAGGGCGCGAGCGCGCTCGGCGCCTTCCACTACGAGGTCGAGGACACGAAGCTCGCCACCACCACCCGCGCGGCGACGGTGCTGCAGCTCCTCACGTACGCACGCATGCTGGAGCGGCTGCAGGGCGTGCCGGGGGAGTACGTGCACGTGGTCGCGCCGGGCGTGGCGCCCGATCCGTTCGCGCGGACGTCGCTGCGCGTCGAGGACTACGACGCCGTCACCGGCCGCGCCACGAGGAGGTTCGAGGCGTTCGCCGGCGCCGCCGTCGCCGGCGAGGCGCGCACCGTGCCCGAACCGGTCGATCACTGCGCGGTGTGCGGCTGGTGGGCGTCGTGCCGCGCGCGGTGGCGCGACCAGGACCATCTGTCGCTGGTGGCGAACCTCGGCGGAGCGCGCCGCGCGGAGCTCGAGCGTCACGGCGTCGACACCCGCCGAGCGTTGGCCGAGCGGCGGCACGGCATCGGCTTCAAGCCCGAGTACGGGCGCACGGAGGCGTACCTG
>JACDHQ010000356.1:3241-3682 GCA_013820975.1 Gemmatimonadaceae bacterium | reverse complement strand
GTATGACGCGGCGCACGACGTCGCCCGGATCGGCCTCAGCCGGCGCGCACTCCCGATGACGGTGGAGAGTCTCACGATCTGGCTGGCCCCCTCGACCGCGCCCGGAACCCCGCGGGGCGAGTTGAGGATCCTCTGGGGCACGACCGAGCTGTCCACCGACTGGGTCGTTCGATAAGTACCGGCCCGCGCAGCGGGTGCGTGACGTGCAGGCGGAGGGCACCGGCTCAGCGGTGGCCTCCGCTTCGTCATGCAGCGCCGTCGAAGTCGCGAACGAGCTCTCCGTGTGCGCCCTCGCGCGCCGCCATGCTGAACACCCGCGACGCCTCGCGCACCAGCGTCGGGCGACTCGGTACCATCATCGTGACTGCCGGCTCTCGATGCACCTGGATCGTTGCCACGCGCTCCACCGGGGCATCGCCGGGCGTGCGCGCCGCCTGCCCC
>JACDHQ010000356.1:0-3231 GCA_013820975.1 Gemmatimonadaceae bacterium | reverse complement strand
CACCCATCACCCCGTCAGCCTGCGCCGGCTGCGCATCATGGTCAGCTGACGCGTCGGTCGTCTGCACGCCCCGCGGCGCCGTCGTGCGGCTGCCATCGCGCGTCCCGCTGCGCCCCGCCTGCTCGCCACCGGCACCGCTCCCCCCTGCTGCACTGCGCATCGGATCCCGCATCGCGCCGAGGATCCGCGCCGCGGTCATGTCCAGCTGCGTGCGACCAGGCATCCCCGAGCCCGAAAACGGCAGCTCGATGTTGAAGCCGTCCCCCTTCGTGCGCGGGATGATGTGCACGTGATAGTGGAACACGTCCTGCCCCGCGGCGACGCCGCTGTTCACCACGAGGTTCATCCCCTCGCACCCCGTCACCCGCTTCACCGCGTTGGCGAGGCGCATCGTGACGTTGAAGAGGTGCGCCCCCAGCTCCGGTGGGACGTCGAGCAGGCTTTCGTAGTGCTGTCGCGGCACGACGAGCACGTGCCCGGCATTCACCGGCTGGATGTCCATGAACGCGATTGCCTCGGCGTCCTCGTAGCAGACGGAGACTTCGGCCGCGCCCTGGATGAGATCGCAGAAGATGCAGGACATTGGGCAGACGGGGGTTTGGGGATTGGAGTCGGGGGTACGACCCGTAGTGAAAGACTCATGCCGCCGGACGCGACCGGTCGTACGGTCGCGCCCGGCGGCATCCAATCCTTATGAGCCGATAGCCGATAGCCGATAGCTATCCCCTCACCAGTTCCACCCGCCGGTTCTGCTGGCGCCCTTCGGCCGTGTCGTTCTTCGTCGCGGGCTTCGTGTCGCCGAGTCCCTTCGTGGCGAGCCGGGCCGCATCGACGGCGTAGGTGCCCACGAGCGCGGCCTTCACGGCGGCGGCGCGCTTCTCCGACAGTGCGAGGTTGACCGCGGCGTTGCCGACGTTGTCGGTGTGCCCCTCGATGATGAGCGACAGGTCGGCATGCTCGTTCATCATGCTTGCGATCTCCTTCAGCGTCGGCGAGCTCTCCGGCTTGATGACGTCTGATCCGGTGTCGAAGAAGATCCCCTGCGTGGCGACGCGCCCGGTCTCGGCGATCGCGTCATAGAGCTTCCGGCCGCCGGCGTTGAGGCTGAAGTTGCCAAAGAGGGACGGGTTCTCCGTCTCGGCGTCCACCTCGAACATGATCTTGTTGGCGTTGCCCAGCTCGGCGTTCGGCACGTTCAGGATGCGCTTTTCATTGACATACACCTTCGCGTACGCCCCATCTACAAGGATTCGCACGCGTCGCAGCTGGTTCCCCTTGCCGCGCTCCGCGGTGTAGCGTCCGCTGGCTGCGATGTTCTTCGTGTGATTGTACAGCTCCATGCCACCGTCGCCGCCGGCTTCCACTCGGATGCTGCGGTCGCCGCCGAACGAGATCCACACTTCGTTGTTGGGTTGGGCCGAGAAGTCGAACTCCATCGTGTATCGCTGCGGCAGCGCAGACGGCAATACGATGTGGAAGACGGATCTCGCAGATGCACGGAGGTACCGCGCGCCGTTCCATTCCACGATCTCGAGTGCGCCGGCCTGGAACTCCATGCGGCGTGGGAAGTCGCCGACGTTGTCGCGTATGAAATCGTCCACGTACAGCGGCTGGGTGCCGGGCACGAAGTCGTAGTTGGCCCAGGCACCCTCGCCCGGGCGCATCGTCGCCGCTGGGCCCGCGGCCGCGCCGGCCGGCGTCACGGTGGCGCCGGCGCCGGTCGTCTCGACCGTCTTGCCTGCGGCCGCCGCCCTGTCTGCGCACGCCTTGTCGGTCACGGCGCATTTCACGGTCTGCTCTGCCTTGTCGACCGTCTTCTCGGCGGCGGACTCCGTGGCCTTGTCGACGCGTTCCTGAGCCTTCTTCTTCAGCCGGTCGCCGAGCGACTGCGCGCCGGCATCCGATAGGGGAGCCGCGAACATCGCGACGGCGACGAGGGCGGCGAGGGCGCGAATGGGGAGGTTCATCGAAAGCTCCAGCGACGGCGGTGATCAGCAAATGCCCGGGCGGACGGATCCGGGTACCGCCCACGATATCGCGGAGGGGGCCGGCACGCCATATCCGATTCCCGACCGGAAGGGGCCGCCACGCCATATCCGGATTCCCGACCGGAATGTTGCCGCCGGCGTTGCTATCTTTAGCCCCAGATTCCATTCCCGGAGACCCCCGTTGGCTACCAGCACCCGCACCGAGCGCCCCAGGAACACTGCTGCCGCCGGCCTGAGCCGCGACCAGCTGCTTTCTGCCTACCGGACGATGCTCCTGTCGCGCCGCGTCGACGACAAGGAGATCCAGCTAAAGCGCCAGAACAAGATCTTCTTCCAGATCTCGGGCGCAGGACACGAGGCGGTGCTGACCGCCGCCGGCATGGCCCTGCGGGGCGGCCACGACTGGTTCTATCTCTACTACCGCGACCGGGCGCTCTGCCTGCAGCTGGGCATGACGGCGGCGGAAATGCTCTACAGCGCCGTCGGCGCCGCGGCGGACCCCAACTCGGGCGGGCGGCAGATGCCGAGCCACTGGGGGAAGAAGGAGCTCAACATCGTCTCGACCTCGTCGCCCACGGGCACGCAGTTCCTCCAGGCGGTCGGCAGCGCCGAGGCGTCCGTGCGGGCGAAGACGTTGGAGATCACGGACGGGTTCGCCGGTGACGAAGTGGTACTCGTCACCACCGGCGACGGCACGACGAGCGAGGGCGAGTTCTGGGAATCGCTGAACACGGCGGCCAACCTCAAGCTGCCCGTCGTCTACCTCGTCGAGGACAACGGCTACGCGATCTCGGTCCCGGTCGAGGTCAACACTGCCGGCGGGTCGATCTCGAAGCTCGTGTCGGGCTTCCCCAACTTCCTCATCCAGGAAGTGGACGGCTGCGACCTCGTCGCGAGCTACGAGGCGATGACGAAGGCGGTCGAGTACGCGCGGCAGCGGAAGGGACCCGCCCTCGTGCATGCGAAGGTGATCCGTCCGTACTCGCACTCGCTCTCCGACGACGAGGTCCTCTACAAGACCACGGAGGAGCGCGAGGCGGAGGCGGCGCGTGATCCGCTGACGACCTTCCCCAGGTGGCTCGTCGCGAAGGGGCACGCGACCGAGGCCGACCTCGCGCGCATCCTGGAGGAAGTGGATGCCGAGGTGCAGGCGGCGACGGACGATGCCCTGTCGCAGGAGCAGCCGGGCGCCGACACGATCTACACGCACCTCTTTTCGGAAGACGTCGATCCGACCAGCGAG
>JACDHQ010000021.1 GCA_013820975.1 Gemmatimonadaceae bacterium | reverse complement strand
GTGCTGCTCACCCTCGCGGCTCCGCCGCTGCTGATTGCCGGCCTGCCGGCCGGGATGGTCCGCCCCTTCGCCGGACCGCTGCTGCACGGGCTGACACGCGCGCCGAGGGCGTTCGTGATCTTCAACGTGCTCCTGGCGGTGACCCACCTGCCGCCGGTGTACGCCGCCGGCATGGACTCGGCGCCGCTGCGCTGGGTGCTGTACGGGGCCATGCTCGGCGCCGCCATCCTGATGTGGTGGCCGCTGCTGAGCCCTGTCCCGGAGCTGCCGCGGCTCGCCTATCCCCTCCAGATGCTGTACTGCTTCGCGCTCAGCATCCCACTCTCGATCGTGAGCGTGTACATCGTATCGGCGGGGACGCCGATGTACCCCTATGGGGACGGGCCCGCCAGGTGGGGGGTCGAGGCGCTGAGCGACCAGCGCGTCGGAGGGCTGATCATGTGGATCCCGAGCGCGATCTTCTTTTATGTCGTACTATCGATCGTCTTCTGGAAGTGGCAGCTGCATGGCGGCGCGGCGGATTCCGTGGCGGCAGCGCAGGCCACTCCGCGTTCCGACCCCCGGCCTCCACTCCCCCAGCCATGACCGCACCGGCGACGGCAACCCGTGAGCGCCTGCTCTCGCTCGACATCTTTCGTGGGATGACCGTCGCCGGGATGCTGCTGGTGAACAACCCCGGGACGTGGAGCGCGATCTACCCGCCGCTGGGACATGCGGCATGGCACGGGTGGACGCCGACGGACCTGATCTTCCCCTTCTTCCTCTTCATCGTCGGCATCACCACGCACCTGTCGCTCAGCTCGCGGCGGGCGGCCGGCGCCGATGAAGGGATGCTCATGCGGCAGGTGCTGCGGCGGGGGGCGCTCATCTTCGTCGTTGGCCTGCTGCTCAATGGGTTTCCGTTCTTCACCTGGGGCAGCGTACCGGGCAACCCCGACCCCGGCTTTCTCGACCGGGTCGTACACCGGCTCGAGGTGTGGCGCATCATGGGTGTGCTGCAGCGAATCGGGCTGGCCTACATGTTCTCGGCGCTGCTGACCCTGCGGTTCTCGCTCCGCGGGCAGGTCACGGCGCTCGCCGCACTGCTCCTCGGCTACTGGCTGGTCATGACGCTCGTGCCGGTTCCCGACCACGGGGGGGCGATCGGCGCGCTCCTGCTCGACAAGCCGTCCACCACGCTGGCCGCGTACGTGGACCGGATGCTGCTCGACTGGACGCGCTTCGGGCTCGGGAACCACATCTGGAGCGGAGGGCGGACGTGGGACCCGGAAGGGGTGCTCTCGACGATCCCGGCGATCGGCACGGCGATGCTCGGCACGATCACGGCACGGTGGATCAGTCGCCCGATGCCGCTCACGGAGAAGCTCGCCGGGCTGTTCGCGGCCGGCGCCCTCGGCATCGTCGCCGGGCAGGTCTGGAATTGGTCCTTCCCCATCAACAAGGGTATCTGGACGAGCTCCTACGTGATCTTCACCGCGGGCGTCGCATGCGTGACGCTGGCGACGATCATGTGGGCGGTGGACCACCATGGCATCCGGCGCGGCACGAAGTTCTTCGTCGTCTACGGGTCGAATGCACTCGTCGCCTTCGTCGGCTCGGGGATCATGGCGCGCATGATCTACTCGATCCTCAAGGCCGATGTCGGCGGCAAGGAAGTCTCGCTCCAGAACGCGATCTACCAGGCCGCCTATGCGTCGTGGCTCGCGCCGCGCAACGCATCGCTCCTCTTTGCCGTGACCTTCGTCATGGTGTGGTACGCGATCCTCTGGCTCCTCTGGAAGCGCGGGATGTTCATCAGGATCTGAGGCAGCGGCATGCGCAGGACAGGACTTGCCTTCGCGCACCCGTGGGCGCTAGGTTCGACCAGACAACTGATGCGCCCGTGGTTTTTTGCCGCCTATTGCCGCCACGTAAAACAATGAGCTAAAACGCGAAATGCCCGGCGGCTTCCCGTCGGGTTTTTTGCGTTCGTTGCGGTTTTCCCTCGCCTCCATCGGTTCCATCGACTCATGATCGATCACGTTCAGCACGAGACAATGTGCATGGGCATGTGCCGCTACTGGCATCCCTCGGGGAGAGCCGGACGGGCACGCGCACGCGTGCAGCGATGATCTGAGTTGCATCGGATCGTACCCGCCGGCCCTCTCGAACGAGAGGGCCGGTTTTTTTGTCGCGGATGAAGGTGCGACTGCCCGGGGGAACAGCGCTGAACTTCGAGATAATCCCTCGCCACCAGGTACCCACAGCAACCATGCCCAGTTTCTCCGATCGCCCGATCGCCATCCTGTACGAGCACCCCGACTGGTTTCGTCCGCTGTTCGCTGAATTCGACCGACGCGGGGTGCCGCATGTGCCCATCGATGCCGCGTCGCACGCGTGGGACCCGTCGGAGCGCGACCCAGGTTTCTCGCTCGTGTTCAACCGCGCCAGCCCGTCGGCGTACCTGCGCGGACACGCGCACGCCACCTTCCATGCACTCCACTGGCTGCGTCACGTCGAACGTCTCGGCGTGTCGGTCGTCAATGGCTCGGCGGTCTACGGCCTCGAGCTCTCGAAGGCGACCCAGCTCGACCTGCTCGACTCGCTCCGTCTGCCCTTTCCGGCGTCCCGGGTGATCAACGATCCGCGCGGCGCCGCCGGGGCTGCGCGCGGACTCCGGTTTCCCGTGCTCGTGAAGGCGAACATCGGCGGAAGCGGAGCCGGGATCGTCCGATACGACAGCGCGAATGCGCTCGCGGACTCCGTCGACGCCGGCACCGTCGTGTCAGGGATCGATGGCGTTGCGCTGGTGCAGGAGTCGGCGCCGCTTCGTGGTGGCCACATTACGCGTGTCGAGACGCTCGGCGGCAAGTTTCTCTATGCGATCAATGTGTTCCCTGCGTCAGGATCCTTCGATCTCTGCCCCGCCGACGCGTGCCTGACGACGACCGGGGTGGAGCTGGTGCGCGGCGCGTGCGCTGTCGACGCGCCGAAGACGGGGCTGCGCGTCGAGGGCTATACCCCGCCCGACGCGATCATCGCGCAGGTCGAGCAGATCGCGCAGGCGGCGCAGCTCGACGTCGGCGGTATCGAGTATCTCATCGACGACCGCGACGGGCAACACTACTTCTACGACATCAACGCGCTTTCGAACTTCGTTGCTGATGCGTCGAACGTCGTCAGCTTCGACCCGTGGACGCGCCTGGTCGACTACCTGGAGGCGCGCGCGGGAATCTCCGAAGTGACAGCCGTCTGATGCGGTACGGCTACTGGCTTCCCGTGTTCGGCGGCTGGCTCCGCAACGTCCCCGACGAGGGAATGAGCACTTCGTGGGACTACGTGCGTCGTCTGGCGCAGCGCTCGGAGCAGATCGGCTACGACCTCACGCTCATCGCCGAGCTGTACCTCAACGACATCAAGGGGATCGATGCCCCGGCGCTCGACGCGTGGTCGACGGCTGCCGCTCTCGCCGCCATAACCGAGCGGCTCGAGCTGATGGTGGCCGTACGCCCCACCTTTCACAGTCCGGCGCAGCTCGCGAAACAGGCCGCCAACATCGACTGTATCTCCAATGGGCGCCTCGCACTCAACGTCGTCTCGAGCTGGTGGAAGGACGAAGCGCGACGCTACGGCGTCCACTTCGACGAACATGATGATCGGTACGCGCGCACCAGCGAATGGCTGACGATCGTCGATGCCGCGTGGCGCGAGTCGCGGGTCACGCACGCAGGACAATACTACCAGGTGGAGGATCTGATCGTCGAACCCAAGCCGGTGTCAACCGCAACCCGCGCGCGACCGATGATCTATGCAGGGGGAGAATCGCCGAAGGCGAAGGAGACGATCGCGCGCCAGTGCGATGCGTACGTGATGCATGGTGATCCCGCCGAACGCGTGGCGCCGAAGATTGCCGACATGCGCGCGCGACGCGACGCGCTCGGATTGCCACCGACGCAATACGGCGTCGCTGCGTATGCGATCGTGCGGGACACAGAGGCCGACGCGAAGCGGGAGCTCGAGCGGATCACGAACGTCGGCGCGGGGTCGCCGGGGTATCACAACTATCAGGACTGGATTGCGAACACACAGCTCGACCAGCAGGTGAGCCTCACCGACTACTCGGTGTCCAATCGCGGGCTCCGCGCGGGGCTCGTGGGCACGCCGGAGCAGGTTGCCGACGGCGTGCGTACGCTGCAGGCCGCAGGGGTAAACCTGCTGCTCCTCCAGAGCAGTCCGCAGCTGGAGGAGATGGAGCGGTTCGCGGAGACGGTGATGCCGCTCGTCGAGGGGAGGGCTACGGTGGCGGCGTAGACCATGGAACGCGACGGCCGGCGGCCCGCGGCCGGAGTGGAGGTCGCGATGCCCCGGCCGGACGATTCACCGAGCCGGCCCTGTCGGCGCCATCGGCCCGTGGTCGGAGCGGGTGCAATAGCCCCCACCACTTCCTGAACGGGCGATGCAGCCCTGGCAGCGCGACGGCCCCGACTACGGACCAGACCCGGGCTCCCCCCCCGCATCGCCGGCCAAGCACTCAGTAAACCGCCCGAATACATCCTCCGTGAGTCGGAACCGGCACGCATCGGTCAACAGGACTGCGCCCGTCTCATCGTCGCTGCGCGGTGCAGCCACCTGCCATGAATCATTCACATCCCGCTCGCCGAGCGCCTGCTTCGTCCACGCCTCGGCGTGCAGTCCGGCCACGCGCTCGAACAGTGCAAACAGGTCCGGATCGAACTGCCGCCCGCTATCGGCCCGCATTACCGCCATGGCGGCATCGTGCGTCATCGCCTGCTTGTAACTCCGTTCGGACGTCAGTGCGTCGTACACATCCGCGATGCACACCATGCGCGCGACACGCGGAATGGCGTCGCCAGCGAGCCCGTCCGGATACCCGGCCCCGTCCCACCGTTCATGGTGCGACTTCACTATCGGCGAAACGTCCCAGGGGAACTCGACCTCGGAGAGCATGCTCACCCCCGCCACTGGATGGCTGCGCACCGCCGCCCACTCGTCCGCCGAGAGCTTCCCGCACTTGTTGAGTACTCCGGCAGGCAGCATGAGCTTGCCAACGTCGTGCAACAGCGCGCCTATACGGAACCAGAACAGCGACTGTCCCGACATGCCGTCCGCCGCGGCCAGCGCGCAGGCAATGCTGGCCACGCGTTCGCAATGCCCCTGGGTGTACTCGTCGTTGCACTCGATGGACGTGCCCCACCGCCTGGCAACCTCGAGGAAGTCGCCCTCGAGCTTGACGGTCCGCTGGCAGATATCCACGATCTCGCGACGCGCGCGAAGTTGCAGGAACAGGCACTGCGCACGGTTCAGCCCCTCGAGCGCGTCGCGGTTGCGCCCCTGCCGCCGCCGCAGCTCCGCCAGCTCACGGGCGGTATCGGCGAGCAGGAGAATGTCCTGGCGCGCGGTGCCGATGTCGTGCGCCATGCCGAAGTGCTCCTCGGCACGGTCGAAATTGCCGCACTCGCGCTCCAGGACGCCAATGACCCGGTGCAGTGCGCCGAGGGCGGGGGCATCCTTGACGAGGATGCCGAGCAGGCGGGCTCGCTCGCTGGCGGAACGCGCGCCGGCATAATCACCCTGTGCAACACTCCACTCGGCGCGGTGCATCTCGACGAGCATCTGTCCGGCGCGATCGCGGAGCTGCTTCGCCGCACGCATGGCCTCGTCGAACGACTCGGCGGCTTCATCCCACCGCTCGAGCTGCGTCAGCAGCAGCCCCAGGTTGTTGAGCACGACGCAGACATCCTGCAGCATACCGAGCGTACGGTACCCGGTGAGACTTTTCCGATAGTACTGGAGCGCGATATCGGCATCGCCCCGGATGCTCGCCACGACGCCGAGGTTCTGGGCCGTCATGGCGACGAGTGTCAGCTCTCCGTCCTCGATCGCGCCTTCCTGCGCGGTGTCGTAGAGGCGCTCCGCTTCATCAAGGTCGCCCTGCTGCACGCGCACCGCCGCGACGAGGCTCGACGCATGGCGGAGTGCCCCGCGGTGTGCATGCGCCTCGGCGACGGCGAGCGCTGCCTCCGCACAGTCCAGCGTGAGGTCGAGATCGGCATCGTCGCGGTGCGTGCGGGCAATCCAGCGCAGCAGGTTGGAAGCGTCCGATTCGTCGGTGGCTTCGGCCAACCGCAGGAGTGCGACTTCATAGAGCGCGCGCGCGTCGGAGCGCCTGCCGTTCAGCTCCGCACGCTGCGCACGTTCGATCACAGCCGCGTAGGAGAGCGGTGCGGCCGTCAGCCGGGCCGAGCGAGTCGTCGAACGAGACAGCGGCATGTCGCCCCCCGAGGCAGCAGTGAAACAGCAGGCGTTCATCAGGCACACACCCCGGTAAGGCAAGGTAGGAGCCGAACTGGAACCCCTTGGGCGGCAACGTGTTAGCTCGCGTATGTGAGCCGGCGCACACTAAAAGTGTCTGTACCGCGAGACACTTCGGCGACGATGTGTATCGCCAACCGGACCGATGCCGAACGGTCTTTCGGGAACGCTTCGGCAGGCAGCATTCGGCGCCGCCGCAATGCCCGTGAGTGTATGCCACGGCGCCAAGCGCGGGCGCAGGATGTGCACATCACTCGTGGATGCGTTACGGTATCTCCCGAATCGGTTACATGATCTCCCGAAGGAGTTCCATCCGCTATGCCCTGGCGTGCATCCTGTTCACGTCCGGATGCTCGGCAACCGGTCTGGCGCGCGGTGCGGCGGACCTGCTCTTCGTGCGCGATCATCTCATCACCGTGCGGGATGTGCCGTACGGTCGCCACGACCTCCGGCTCGACGTGCATCGTCCCCGCCTGCCGCGGGCGAACGCACCCGTGGTCGTTTTCCTGTTCGGTGGCCGGTGGAAGTACGGCTCCAAGGACGACTACCGGGTGCTCGGCGACGCGCTCACGAAGCAGGGTTGGGTCGCGGTGATACCGGAATACCGGTTGCATCCCGCCGTCGACTACCCTGCGTGGGTGGACGATGCGGCCGACGCCGTGCGCTGGGCGCGGGACAACATCGCGCGTTTTGGCGGCGACTCGACCAACATCGTGGTCATCGGCCACTCCGCCGGTGCACACACCGCAACGCTGCTCGCGCTCGACGAGCGGCATCTCGCATCGGTTGGCATCGACCCCCGCAGTATCCGCGGATTCGTGAGTCTCGCCGGACCGGTGGATACCATCTGGACCGACGCCGACGTGCAACGGCTGATGGGGCCGAGCGAAGGCTGGCCCGAGACCTATCCGCGCACGCATGTCGACGGCACGGAGCCGCCCCTGCTGCTGCTACACGGTCGCAACGACAAGACGGTGCACCCCGAGAACTCGGTTCACCTTGCGGCTCGCATCAGCGCGGCAGGCGGTTGCGCCCGATCGGTGCTGATCGACGGCGTGGGGCACGTGAAGATCATACTTGCGCTTGCGGCGCCACGCCTCGAACTCGGCGACGTGATGCCCGAAGTCGTGCGGTTCGTGGAGAATCCGGCTGGCGCCGCATGTCCGGCCGGGAGCCGCTGACCTGCCGTGCCGGGCGCGACGTTTGCATCGAGCGTCGGCTTCATGCTTCCCGTTTGAGCCGGTGATGATGACTACCCTCAGCGGCGCCGACCTCCATGCGGTGGCCGCCGCCGCGATGCGCGCCAACGGCTTTGCTCCGGACTTCTCCGCCGAGGTCCTGCGGGAGGTCGAGGCGTTCGACGACCCCGGGAATGCCACACTGCCGGTCGGAGCCCGTGATCTCCGCGCGCTCCCGTGGTCGTCGATCGACAACCGCGAGTCGCGCGACCTCGACCAGATCGAGGCAGCGGAGCGGTGCGATGACGGACGGATCCGGCTCCTCGTCGCGATCGCCGACGTGGCGTCGTTCGTTCCACCTGGCTCGGCGTCGGACGATCACTCGGCAATCAATACGACCTCCGTGTACACCGGGGTCGCCGTATTTCCGATGTTGCCGGAGCGGCTCTCCACCGACCTCACATCGCTCAACGAAGGAGAGGACCGGCTGGCCGTCGTGATCCAGTTCGACGTCGCCGCCGACGGAGCGCTGTCTGGGGCAACGGTGTATCGCGCCCTCGTGCACAACTACGCCAAGCTCACCTACAACGAGATTGGCGCATGGCTCGAGGGGCGCGGCCCGGAGCCGCGGGCCATCGCGGCGTCGCAAGCGTTGCGGCACCAGCTGCAGTTGCAGGAGGAGGCGGCCGGCCGGCTCCGCATCGCTCGCAAGCGCGCTGGCGCGCTCGATTTCGAGAGCGTCGAGGCATCGCCCGTCGTCGCGAATGGCAAGGTCATTGACCTCCGGGTGACGCAACGCAATCGCGCGCGCGACATCATCGAGGACTTCATGGTCGCCGCCAACCGGTCCGTGGCCGCCTACCTGATCGCGAATGGGTCGGCGTCGCTCCGGCGCGTCGTCCGCGAGCCGAAACGGTGGGACCGCATCGTCGCGATCGCCGCCGAGCATGGGGTAATGCTGCCGGAGAAGCCGGACAGTGTGGCGCTGAGTGAGTTCCTCTCGGCACGCCGGGTCGCCGATCCGGAACACTTCGCCGATCTCTCGCTCGCCGTCGTGAAACTGCTCGGGCCGGGTGTGTACGTGCTCGAGCGACGTCTTGGAAACCGGCGCGAAGCGGGGCACTTTGGACTCGCGGTCGCCGACTACGTGCACTCGACGGCACCCAACCGTCGCTTTGCCGACCTGGTGACGCAGCGCATGCTGCGCGCGGTCGAGCTGCAGAGTGGCGCGCCCTACACCGACGAGCAGCTCATCGCGATCGCCAACCGGTGCACCGAGCGGGGCGATGCTGCGCGCAAGGTGGAGCGTACGATGCGCAAGGTGGCCGGGGCGTCGATGCTCGCCGATCGCGTGGGCGAGAGCTTTGCCGCTGTCGTGACCGCCGCCTCCCCCAAGGGGACCTATGTCCGGCTGCTCAGCCCACCGGTCGAAGGGCGTGTCGTGCGCGGGGGCCCCGGGCTCGACGTGGGCGACACCGTGCGCGTGACGCTCGTGGTGACGGACGCCGTGAAGGGATTCATCGACTTCGCGCACGACGCCACGGATGCATCGCGAAAGCTCGAGCGCAGCCGGCGAAAGAAGGTGATGGCCGACGCCCTTCGCCCCCACATCGGCGAGCAGTTTCAGGCCATCGTCACCGGCGTCTCCGACAGCGGAACGTGGGTCCGCCTGGTCGACCGCCCAGGAGAGGGGCGCGTCGTGCGCGGCTTCAAGTCGCTCGCCGTCGGGATGACGGTGCCGGTTACGCTCGTACGTACCGACAGCGTGCATGGCTTCATCGACTTCGAGCACACGGCCGAGGCCGACCGTCCAAAAGCGGAACGCCTCGCGCGCAAGCGGGTCGTTGCGGAGCGATTGCAGGATCGCATCGGCGAGACGTTCGATGCCGTCGTCTCGGGAGTGTCGCCCCGGGCGACCTGGATCCACATCGCAGCGGAAGGAATCGAGGGGCGGCTCGTTCGCGGCCAGCGCGGACGTCAGACGGGCGACGCCGTCCGCGCGGTGTTGCTCACCGCCGATCCGGTGCGCGGGTTCATCGACTTTGCGACCGAATCGTAGTCCCGGAGAACGAAAGTCCCCGATGCGTCCGCAGGAAGTCCCTGACCGCGAGTCATGCTTAGCTTCACCCCCGCGCAGTTGTGATCGATCCGGGGAGAGAATCGTCCCAGTTCATGGACTGCGTGGGGATGCAGTTGCAGCGCGCGCCTGCTCATACGTTCCGTCAAAGAACGAGACGTTGTGGAAGGCTTCGTGCGCAAGTGCCTGCGCCACAAAACGGGCATCGTCCCCGGTGCTCCCGATCACGATGATACGCGTGTTGTGATCCTGCATCGGCAGGCGGCCGTCGTCCTTTGCCTGGCGTACGACGCCAACATCCCGCCCAGCGAGCACAAGGCTCCGTGGAATGTTTCGGGCTCCCGGCAGCGTGCCGGCGCGAAACGCCTCATCATCACGCGTGTCGATCAGCACCGCAGTCCGGTCGAGGCGGACGACATGACGCAAGCCGTCGGTACTTGTTGCGGTGACACCGCCAAACGCCCGCCAAACCGGAATCCCGAGCTGATAGCGACGGACATTCGTGTAACCGGCCGCCTCCAGTTCACCCGCAAACCGGGTACTCCGCGGGCAGAACGGCCCATTGCAGTACAGGACGATCGGGCGCGTCGTATCCCCGTCCACGAGCCGCCTCACCTCCGCGACATCGGAGATGTAGAGGGACATTGGGACCCCGGGCCGGGCTGCAACGTTCTGTGAACCGGGTATGTGGCTGATCGCGTATTCGAGGTGTGGCCGCGTATCGAGAACAACCGCCTCGTTGTTTGCGAGTATCCGTTCCAGCGCCTCGGTGCTCACTTCGCCTTCGGGCGTGACCGGGTCGGAGGGACGCGGCCCCTGCCAGGCGAAGGTCGCTGCCGCCACCGCCAGTGCCGCGACCGCCCACGGAAGACTCCGCCGGCGCGCCAGACTGCCAGCCCCGAACGCTGGTCGTGCCGCGGCGGACGATTCCGGACGCGCCGCCAGCTCGGAAGCCCACGTCTCGCCTGCAGCCGCACTCAGCGCCTCACTGAACCTGCCGGCGGTTGCGTAGCGATCGGCGGGAAGCCGTGCGAGCGCCCTGGAGACGACACGCTGCAACGCCGGCGTCACACTCTCGCGTACTGCGTGCAGCTCGCGCGGCTGCTCGGTGAGGATACGCGCGACGACCGCCTGGGGACTCGGTCCGGTAAACGGAGGCTCGCCGGCAAGCATTTCGTACAGCACGCAACCCAGTGCGTAGATATCGCTGCGGGCGTCGATGTTGCGCTCGCCCATCGCCTGCTCGGGACTCATGTAGTACGGTGTACCCAGCGAGAGCCCGGTGCCGGTCAGTCGTTCACCGCCAGCCTCGCTGACCGCCAGCGCGATACCGAAGTCGGCGACCAGTGCATGCCCTTCCTGCAGCAGGATATTCTCGGGCTTGATGTCGCGATGCACCACGTTCCGCCTATGTGCATAATCGAGCGCGGACGCGACCTGCTGGGTCAGGCGCACGGCTTCGTCGACGGGCAACTGATGCTCCCGACGGAGGCGATCGCGCAGCGACACCCCCTCGACGAATGGCATCACGTAGAAGAACTGCCCGGCCACTTCTCCGGAATCGTGCAGGGGCAGGATGTGCGGATGCGCGAGCCGCGCGGCGATCTCGATCTCGCGGAGAAACCGCTCACCGCCCAGCACCGCCGCCAACTCGGGCTGCAGCACCTTGATCGCAACCCGTCGGCCGTGCTTGACATCCTGGGCGAGAAAGACGGTCGCCATCCCGCCGCGCCCGACTTCACGTTCAATCGCATACCGGCCGGCCAGCGCGGTGCTGAAGTCCTCTATCGTCCCAGTCAAACAGTTGCTCCCGGTGTCGGCGCCCTGACGATAAAGTGTGTCCCGGGATGCCGCCACCCGCAATCCTGCACCACCGTCAACCCCTGATGGGACGGATCTTCGTGAAGCTCTGACGTCGAATGATGCGGCGTGGCCTTTGCTTCTCCTGAGGGGATGATCCATTCGATCCGTCGCCAGCTGCTCGCTGGCGCCCTGTTGTCGCTGCTGAGTCCCCTTGGCGGCA
>JACDHQ010000355.1 GCA_013820975.1 Gemmatimonadaceae bacterium | reverse complement strand
CCATCGCAGCGCACACGTCGCCGCAGCCGTCGCCGCAGCCGTCGCGCCTCCCCTTCGGCGTGGGGGAGCGCGCCGATTACGAGGTGCGCTTCGGCGGCGTCGCCATGGGCTCGGGACAGATGGAGATCGTCGGCGAGGAGACCGTGCGAGGCCGCCAGACGCTGCACTCGCGCTTCCGCATCCGCGGGGGGCCCTTCTTCTTCAAGGTCGACGACCGCCTCGAGAGCTGGATCGACCCGCGCACCCTGATGTCGCTTCGCTTCCGGCAGGAGCTCAACGAGGGCTCGCGCGAGCGGGAGCGCACCTACGAGTTCTATCCGGAGCGCGCGATGTACCGCGAACTGGGCAAGGACGTCGATGAACGAAGCGTCAGCAACCCGCTCGACGATGCGTCGTTCCTGTATTTCGTCCGCACGGTGCCGCTCGAGGTGGGACAGGAGTACGCATTCGACCGCTACTTCATTCCCGACCGCAATCCGGTGCGCCTGCGCGTCGTGCGGCGCGAGCGCGTGCGCGTGCCTGCTGGCGAGTTCGACGCCATCGTCATCCAGCCGATCATCAACGCGCGTGGGATCTTCTCCGAGAACGGGCGCGCCGAGATCTGGCTTTCCGATGACGACCAGCGCATCATGCTGCAGATGAAATCCCGCTTCGCGCGGATCTCCCTCAGCCTGCACCTCAAATCGTACCGCCCTCCGACGACCACGCTGCCCGCTCCGGGCCGCCGCTGACGCCAGCCGCCCAGGGCCAGACGCCTCCGGACTACGCGGAGGCGTCGCTCGACCGCGTGCGGACGGTCCCCGTCGCCCGCCGCCCCAACAAGGTGCGCGCCAGCGAGTTCTCTTCCCCCCCGGGGGACGACCGCTCGTTCGCCGCGTTCCTCCAGTCGCTCCCTGACGTCCTCGTCGCCCGCGACTTCGCGCAGGTCGTCGATGCCATCGTTGCCGCGGCGCGGGCACGCCGCGCCGTCGTCGTCATGCTCGGAGGCCATGTGGTCAAGACCGGCCTCGCGCCCGTCCTCATCGACCTCATGCGCCGCGGTGTCATCACCCACCTCGGCATGAACGGTTCGGCCGCCATTCACGACTACGAGATCGCTCGATTCGGGGCGACCTCGGAGGACGTCGCGGCCGGCTTGAAGGATGGGACGTTCGGCATGGCCGAGGAAACGGGACGCGGACTGAACGAGGCGTTCACGCGCGGCATGAGCACCGGTCACGGCATGGGCGAAGCGGTCGCCCGCGACCTCGAGGCGCGCGACGACCTGGCCAATCCCGAGCTCTCCATCCTGCTGAACGCATTCCGGCTCGGCATCGTCGCGACGGTGCACGCTGCGCTCGGTGCTGAGATCATCCACCAGCACCCGGCTGCCGATGGCGCGGCGATCGGCGATACGAGCCATCGCGACTTCCGGCGCCTCGCGCATGCGCTCCCCGAGCTGCACGACGGCGGGGTCGTCCTGAACCTCGGCAGCGCGGTGATCATGCCCGAGGTCTTCCTCAAGGCGCTGACGATCGCCCGCAACCTGACCGATGGCCGCCCGACCGGCTTCACCACCTGTGACCTCGACATGCAGCGGCACTATCGCCCACGCGTGAACGTCGTCCAGCGCCCGGTGCTGGCAGGGGGACGCGGCTACGAGATCACCGGCCATCACGAGATCATGGTGCCGCTCCTCGCGTGGGCGGTGGCGAGCCGCCTCGACGGGTAGCTTCGGTACCGAGAAAGAAGAAGGCGGCGGAGCCCGGAGGCCCCGCCGCCTTCTTCCATCCCGTCGTCAGGTCAGAACGTCACCGTGACGTCCGCCGAGCAGGTGCTCGTCCCCGCCTGGCACACCCGGTACGTGTAGCTGCCGCCGCTCTTGGCGTTGATGGCGTCGGTGTGTGCACCGTCGTTCGCTGTCGTGACGATCTTCGCATTGTCGCGGAAGATGTCGACTGTGCTCCCGGAGGCGCCGGACCAGGTGAGATCCACCCTCTGCGAGCCCTTCACCTTGTAGCCTGAGGCACCCAGCGAGATTCCGCCGGTGCTCGGGGCAGTCACCGTCACCGACTTCGACGTGCTGTTGGTGGCGCCGCCGTTGTCGGTCACCTGCAGCGTCACCGTGTACGTGCCGCTCGCCGCGTAGGTACGCGAAGGATTGGTGGCGGTCGACGAACCGCCGTCCCCGAACGTCCAGCTGCGGGACGAGATCGAGCCGTCGCTGTCGGTGCTCGCATCCGTGAACGAGCAGGTCAGCCCCGAGCAGGAGTAGGTGAAGTTCGCCGTCGGCGGATTGTTGACGGGCGTCCCACCGCCACCGCCCGAACCGATGTCGAGGGTGTACAGCAGGTGGTTGTTCGCCGTGCTCGACGACGTCACGATCCCCTTCGTCGTCATCGCGTACAGCGCGTCACGCACCTGCTGCGCCGTGGCGCCCGGGTTGGCCTTGACGTACAGCGCCGCGGCTCCAGCCACGTGTGGTGCGGCCATCGACGTCCCGCTGATGGTGTTGGTGGCCGTGTTGCTGGTGTACCACGCTGATGTGATGCTGACACCAGGAGCGAAGAAGTCGACGCAGTTGCCGTAGTTCGACCATGACACCTTGGCGTCCGAGCTGCCCGTGGCCCCGATCGTGATGCCCGACGGCACACGGGCTGGTGACGTGGTGCAGGCGTCAACCTGGCGTCCGAGGAAGTCACCATTGCCGGCCGCCAGCGCGTATGGAATGCCGGCGGCGATGCTGTTCGCCACCGCGTTGTCGAGCGCCGTCGATGCGCCCCCACCCAGTGACATGTTGGCCACTGCGGGCTTGACGTGGTTTGCGGTGACCCAGTCCACGCCCGCGATCACGCCGGAATTCGTGCCGCTGCCACCGCAGTCGAGCACACGGACCGCAACGAGGGTCGCTCCCTTCGCGACGCCCCAGGTCGTGCCGCCCACCGTGCCGGCGACGTGTGTCCCGTGGCCGTTGCAGTCATTCGCCGTTCCACCTGATGTGACCGCGTCGTAGCCTGTCACCGCCCGGCCGCCGAAGTCATTGTGCGTCAGCAGGATCCCGGTGTCGATGATGTAGGCACGGACGCCCGACCCGTCATTGTTGTACGTGTAGGTCGTGGACAGCGGCAGCGCGCGCTGGTCGACCCGGTCGAGCCCCCACGTCGCGCCGGTCTGGGTCGCCGTGGTCGTGACCACCTGGTCGGCCTCGACATACGCCACATTCGGGTTGCGGGCGATGGCGGCAGCCGCCGTCGCATTGAGCCGCGCGCTGAAGCCCCGGATCGCATGCTGGTACGTGAATCGAAGTTCGCCACCCGACGCGTTCACCAACTGCCGTGCCAGTCCGGGGGCATCGGAAACCCGGCTGTTGAATACCACGATATACTGGTCGGGAATTGGCTGGCCGACGGCTGCCTGGAATGACGGTGCGTCGATTTCCGGCATTGGGACGGCCGACGTCGGGGGAGCCACGTCGTTGCAGGCCGCCAGCGCGAATGCGGTGAGCACAAGCGAACCACGCGTCCAGAGTCTCATGCGATGCCCTCGTTGAGGAATGGTCGAATCGGCCCGGGGAGGGGCCGCGTCATCCCCATATGCGCCCCCGCCCCGATCGAGCGCAAGAGAGCTCGACCGTACCGAGGCGCGACTGGCCGCACGAGCATCGGGAATGCACAGGGGGGGCCCGGCGAACATGCCGCCGGGACCCCCC
>JACDHQ010000020.1:9169-11604 GCA_013820975.1 Gemmatimonadaceae bacterium | reverse complement strand
CAGCGGTCCGGCGACCGGGGCGATGACCCCGTGCTCGGCGATCTGCTCCGCCATCGTCCCGCCCGCCGGCAGCCGCAGGGCCGCCGGGGCACGGAAGCGCGACACGGCCAGCACCTGCGCGAGGATGGCAAGGCCGACGCCGCCAGCGGCAAGCTTCCACCACCCGCCGCGCGCGTCGTGCAGCTCCTCGGCATCCCCGAGGTTGAGCAGCATGATCACGAACAGGAACACCACCATGATCGCGCCGGCGTAGACGAGGACCTGGATCGCCCCGATGAAGGGCGCATCCAGCATCACGTACATCGCGGCCAGGCTGAACATCGTGACGACGAGCCACAGCGCGGCGCTCACAGGGCTCTTGCGCGTGACGAACACCGTCGCCGCGGCGAGGGCGAGCAGGCCGAAGAGATAGAAGTGGAACGTGTAGAACAGCGGGAGCGGCGCGTCCATCACTCCCCCCGCGGGTCGGCAGGATCCCACATCTCGCAGACCGGATGCGTCTGCGCCATCAGCCGTTCGAGGTCGTACACGTGGCCGTCCCGGCTGTACTCCGCATTCTCGTAGTGGCGCCCGAGGTGGATCGCCTCCTCCGGGCACACCTCCTGGCAGTAGCCACAGAAGATGCAGCGGAACTCGTCGATCTCGAACACGAGCGGGTAGCGATTTCCCTTTTCGTCCTCGCCCGGGATGAGCTTGATGCAATTGGCCGGGCAGACCGTCGGGCACAGTCCGCAGGCGACGCACTTCGCGTTGCCCTCCTCGTTGGTGAGCATGCGGTGCGTCCCGCGCCATCGCGGGGACAGTGCATGCTTCACCTCGGGATACTGCACCGTGACCTTGTGCGGATCCACCATGTGGCGAAACGTGCGCGCCATGCCCTTGAAGGTGGACCGCACGTAGCTCGACTCCGCGATCGGCCGGTCGAGCACCTTGATGTTGATGGCCATCAGTCGCCCGCCTCCGCGGGCATCCGGGTACGATACCGGCGCGCCTGCAACTGCTCGAGCGCTTCGCGGCGGACCCGCGTCGTCGCCGGACTGATCACGCGCCCGCGGTCGAGGATCCAGAACACGAGCACGGAGAGCACGATGTTGAGGGCGAACATCGCCAGGCCGAATGCCGAGAAGCCCACGATGCGCTGCTGCTCGAGCCCCATGCCGCGGAAGAGGAGCACCGCCGCCGCGATCACGATGATGTAGAGCAGCATCAGCGGCAGGAGGACCTTCCACCCGAGCGACATCAGCTGGTCATACCGGAACCGCGGCAGCGTCCAGCGCACCCACATGAACGTGAAGAGGAAGAACGTCACCTTCATCGCGAACGCGATGCCGGTGAGGAACGTCTTGAACCCCGTGTGCGGCGCCAGGTTGTCCCACAGCGTGAATGGGATGTCCCAGCCACCGAAGAACAGGGTCGAGATCAGCGCCGAGGCGGTGATCAGGTTGGCGTACTCGGCGATGAAGAACATCGAGAACTTCATCGCGCTGTACTCGGTGTGGTACCCGGAGACCAGCTCCGACTCCGACTCCGGCAGGTCGAACGGCACCCGGTTGGTCTCGGCGAAGAACGCGACGATGAACACGAAGGCGGCGATCGTCAGGTTCAGGATGTTCCACCCATGCAGCGCCTGCTGGTGGATGATCCGGTCGAGCGCGACGTTGCCGGCCAGCAGCAGCACCGGGATCGTGCTCATGCCGAGCGAGATCTCGTACGAGATCATCTGCGCGCTCGAGCGGAGGCCGCCGAGCAGCGCATACTTGTTGTTCGAGGCCCACCCGGCGATCACGATGCCATACACGCCGAGTGACCCGATCGCGAGGACGTACAGGAACCCGATCGGCATCGGCGCGAGCGCCATCGAGATGTACCCCCACCCCGACTCCCACGGGGCCGCGAACGGGATCACCGCCCAGGTGATGAGCGCGACCGTGAACGCAATCGCCGGCGCGAGGATGAACAACGGCTTGTTCACCGCCCCCGGGTACGTCTCCTCCTTCATGATGTTCTTCAGCCCGTCGGCGATCGGCTGCAGCAAGCCGCCGTACCCGGCGCGGTTCGGGCCCACGCGACCCTGGATCCAGGCAGAGACCTTTCGCTCCGCCAGCGTCAGCCCCATGACGCCCACGAGGTAGATCGTGAAGATCACGAGGATCTTGATCACCGTGGTGATGAGGAACACGCCCATCCCCTGCGGCGGGACGGCCGATGTCGAGACCCCGGCCTGCAGCGCCACGGCGGTCAGGATCGCGCTCATGCCCGCGCCTCCGCGCCGGCGCCCTGGAGCACCGCACCGCGGAGCGCGAGGCCGTCATACGACAGCCCCGCGAACTCCGGCTGCGCGGCGGCGAGCGCGGCGAAGGCGTCGGCCGCCGTGAAGGGGGGGGGGGGGGGGGGGGGGGGGGGGGGGGGGGGGGGGGGGGGGGGGGGGGGGGGGG
>JACDHQ010000020.1:0-9159 GCA_013820975.1 Gemmatimonadaceae bacterium | reverse complement strand
CGGCCGCCGTGAAGTGCCCGCCCCCCTCCCCCAACGCGGCGAGCAGGTCGCCGAGCGCGAAGAAGGTCGGGCGCGCCAGCCCCGGTGCCGCCTTCGCCTGCATGAAGCGCTGCACGCGGCCGCGGAGATTCGTGAAGGTGCCTTCCTCCTCGGTGAAGTTCGCGACCGGCAGCACCACGGAGGCCGCATGGCGCGCCCACGCCGGGAGCGTCGTCCCGATGACGATCACGGCGCCGGCCCGCGCGATGTCCACCGCGTCCGCTCCGGCCAGCTCCTCGTCGGCGACGATCAGCACGTCACCCGCCTGCATGGCGCCAAGCGGTGAATCCGACCGGGTAAAGCCGAGCAGCTCCGCCCCGCGCACGTTCGCGGCGAGGTCGCGCCGGCGGGCAAGATCCTCCACGCCCGGGAGCGGCGCCTCGTCAGCCGCAGTCGGCACCCGGAACGCGCCGGCGCCACCCGTCCTCTGCACGAGCCGCTGCAGGAGGAAGAGGGCCTCGTTGGAAAGCATCGGCGACGCGAGCACGAAGGCGCGCTTCCCGCTGAGCAGCGCAGCCGCGGCACCGAGTGCCTGCTCCCAGTCCGCGGAGGCGAGCGTGCCGCCCTGCTGCACCATCGGCAGCTCCACGCGATCCTGGCGGTTCATCCAGCGGTAGTTCAGCCGGCCGTGGTCGCACATGAAGTACTGGTTCACCGCTTCATTCGAGCGCGGGCGCAGGCGGACGATCTGCTGCTCGCGCGTCTCGATGATCATGTTGCACCCCTGCGAGCAGTTCGGGCACACCGAGGCGGTGCGGTCGAGCTCCCACGCGCGGGCCTTGTTGAGCGAATCCTTCGACAGCAGGGCGCCGACCGGGCAGAGGTCGATGACGTTGCCGGCCCACGGATGCGTGAGGTCCTTCCCCTCGAACTTGCCGATCGTCGCGCGATCGCCGCGATCCGAGACGTTGAGCACCGCGTCCTGCGCCATCGTGTCCATGAACCGGACGCAGCGGGTACAGAGAATGCAGCGGTTCGTCGCGTACACGACGTCGCCACCGAAGTCCTCCACGGGGTTGAAGCGCTTCGGTTCGCGCATCCGCCCTTCCTTGCGTCCTTCCTGGTACGTGTAATCCTGCAGCTCGCACTCGCCTGCCTGGTCGCAGATCGGGCAGTCGAGCGGGTGGTTGATCAGCAGGAGCTCGAGCACCCCCTTCCGGGCCTCGAGCGCCTTGTCCGAGTGCACGTGCACCACCTGCCCCTCGGCGACGGCCGTGGCGCACGAGGCCGCGAGCTTCGGCGCCTGCTCGACCTCGACGAGGCACATCCGGCATACGCCAGCCACCGGGAGACCGGGGTGGTAGCAGTAGTGCGGGATGAGCACCCCGACCGTCTTCGCCGCCTCGAGGATCGAGGTGCCCGCCGGGACCTGCGCCGGCCGGCCCTCGATCATCAGGTTGATCATCTGGACGTCTGCCATCTCAGGCCACCGCCGCGGCCACAGGGTGCATGGTGCGGCGCTTGATGAGCGCCTCGAAATCCTCGCGGAACTTCTGGATGCCGCTGACGATCGGCGTCGCGCACGAATCGGAGAGCACGCAGATCGTCTTGCCGGTCATGTTGTCGGCAATCGACAGCAGCGTGTCGAGATCCTCGGCCGTGCCGTCGCCGGCGACGATCCGCTCCATGATGCGCTGGCTCCAGCCCGTCCCCTCGCGGCACTGCGTGCACTGCGCACAGCTCTCGTGCGCATAGAAGCGCACCAGCCGCGCGATCTGCTTCACGAGGTTCTGCGCGTCGTCGATCACGATGCAGCCCGCCGAGCCGAGCATCGACCCGCCGGCGATCATCCCCTCATAGTCCATGAGGGATCCTTCTGCCTCGTCCAGCGTCTGGATCGGCACCGACGAGCCGCCGGGAATGATCGCCCGCAGCTTGCGCCCCGGCAGCGCCCCGCCGCACACCTCGTGGAGGAACTCACCGAAGGGGAAGCCCATCACCATCTCGTAGTTGCCGGGGCGCTGGATGTTGCCGCACACCGACCAGAGCTTCGTGCCGGTGCTCTTCGGGTTGTCGGGGCGCGAGAACTTCGTGTACCACTCGGCGCCGTTGACGAGGATGTCCGGCACGGCCGCCAGCGTCTCGACGTTGTTGATCGTCGTCGGCTGGCCGAACAGGCCGGCCACCGCCGGGAAGGGCGGCTTGATGCGCGGGTTGCCGCGGCGCCCCTCGAGGGAGTTCATCATCGCCGTTTCCTCGCCGCAGATGTAGGCCCCCGCCCCCCGGTGCACCCACACGTCCACCTTTCGCCCCGACCCCATGGCATTCGATCCGATGATGCCGGCCGCGCGCGCCTCGGCGAGCGCCGCCTCCATCACCCGGATCGGCTCGGTGAACTCACCGCGGATGTAGATGTACGCCGTCTCGGCGCCGATGGCGTACGCGCCGATCGCGCAGCCCTCGATGAGGGCGTGCGGCGTCCACCGCATGATCTCGCGGTCCTTGAACGTTCCCGGCTCGGACTCGTCGGCATTGCAGCACAGGTAGTGCGGCTTGCCGTCGCCCGGCTTCATGAACGACCACTTGATCCCGGTGGGGAAGCCGGCGCCGCCGCGACCCCGGAGGCCGGAGGCCTTCACGATGTCCACGATCTGGGCGGGCTCCATGCGGAGCGCCCGGTCGAGGGCCCGGTAGCCACCACGCTGCTTCCACCCGGCGAGCGTGCGGGCCTCGGCTTCGCCGAAGTGCTTCGAGAGCACGAGCGTCTCGCGCTCGTGCGGCTGGTGCGGATATCCCATTACTCGAGGCTCGCGAGGATCGCGGGGACCCGCTCGACGGTGACGCCGTCGATGAAGTCCTCGTTGATCATGACTGGCGTGGCGAAGCCGCAGGCGCCAAGGCACTCGACCTCGATCACCGTGTACTTGCCGTCGGGTGACATCACTCCCAGCTCGCCACAGCCAGTCTGCTTGAGCAACGCGTTGACCACGTCCTCCGCGCCGCAGACGTTGCAGGGCGAGGTCGTGCATACCTGGACGAAGTGCTTCCCGACCGGGTGCTGGTGGTACATGGTGTAGAAGGTCACGACCCCCTTCACGTATGCGGGGGTGAGCTCGAGCAGCTCCGCGACCTCGCGCATGCCGTCCTCGCTCACCCAGCCGCGCTCGCGCTGCACGATCCAGAGCGCCGGGAGCAGCGCGGCCATCTTCGTCGGATAGCGCGACAGGATGTCATCGAGCTCCGCGCGCGCGGCGGCCGCGGTGAACACCGGGGCGTGGGGCTCGGTGCCGTGTCCATGCGCGCTCATCGGTCAATTTCTCCCATCACGATATCGATGCTGGCGTTGATCGCGATCACGTCGGAGAGGAGGTGCCCCTCGACCAGCATCGGGATCGCGCTGAGGTTGACAAACGACGGCGGGCGGATGCGCCAGCGGACCGGCTTGGACGTGCCGTCCGACACCATGTAATAGCCCTTCTCCCCCTTCGGGCTCTCGACCGCGACGTACGCCTCGCCGATCGGTGGCCGCGGGCCTTCCATCACCTGCTTGAAGTGATGGATCATCGACTCCATGTCGCTCATCGCCTTGTGCTTCGGCGGCAGGATGACGCGCGGGTCATCGACGTTGACCGGGCCGTCGGGAAGCCGCTCGAGCGCCTGCTCGAGGATGCGGACCGACTGCCGAATCTCCTCGAGCCGCACGAGGTAGCGGTCGTACACGTCCCCCGTGGAGCCGACCGGCACGTCGAAGTCGTACGTCTCGTAGTCGAGATACGGGAAGTCCTTCCGGACGTCGTAGGCCACGCCGGCGGCGCGCAGCATCGGTCCCGACAGGCCGTAGTTGACCGCCTGCTCGGGCGAGAGCGCGCTGAGGCCGATCGTCCGTCCCACCCAGATCGCATTGCGGGTGAGCATCGCGTCCACCTCATCGATCGTCCGCGGGAACGTCGTCACGAAGTGACGCAGCCCTTCCGTCCACCCGTCCGGGATGTCCGCCCCCATGCCACCGACGCGCGTGAGGGACGTGGTGAGCCGCGCCCCGATCCAGCTCTCGAGCAGCAGGTATACCCGCTCGCGCTCCTGGAAGAGCCAGAGGAACGGGGTGTACGCGCCGATGTCGATCGCGGTCGTGCCGAGCCACACGAGGTGCGAGATGATCCGCGACAGCTCCATCGCGATCACCCGCAGCACCTTGCACCGCTCCGTGATCTCGATGCCGAACAGCCGCTCCGCGCCCAGCGCGAACGCGACGTTGTTCCCCGGCGAGTTCAGGTAGTCCTCGCGATCGGTCCACGGGATGATCTGGTTGTACTGCCGGTACTCCCCGATCTTCTCGAAGCCGCAGTGCAGGTAGCCGATGTGCGGAATGCACCGGACGACGGTCTCGCCGTCGAGCTCCAGCACCAGGCGCAGCACGCCGTGAGTCGCCGGGTGCTGGGGGCCGATGTTGATGAGCATGTGCTCACCCTCGAGGTCGGGCTCGATCCCGGGCGGGGCGTCGAGGGCGACCGCCTGCCCGCCTTCGGTGGCCAGCAGCGGCGTCCGACGCGGCCGGCCCTGGGCGTCGAGCCCGGTCGTGGACAGCTCGACCTCGATCGTGCGCTTCGTCGTCGCCATCGGTTACTCCCCCGTGGCCTCGCCACCGGCGAGCCGGTGGCGGATGTCGGCCGGGAGGTCGGCGAAGGCATCGGCGATCGACAGCTCTTCCATGGAGTAGCGGGCCTCGGGATTGGCGGCGAGCGCCTGGCGCAGCTGCTCCGACCGGCTGAAGCGGCCGCGGAGCGGGAAGTCCTTCCGCAGGGGATGCCCTTCCTTGTAGCCCTCCCACATCAGCAGGCGGCGCAGGTCGGGGTGTCCCGTGAACTCGATGCCGAACATGTCGAAGCACTCCCGCTCCAGCCAATTCGCGCCGCGATAGATCTCGTACACGCTCGGCACCGCCAGCGGCGTGCCCTTCGGGAGCAGCGCCTTCAGGCGGAGGAAGCGCCGCATGGGCAGCGACCGGAGGTGCCACACGACTTCGAGCGGGCGCTCGAGGTCGCGGTACTCGACCGCCGTCACATCGGAGAGGTAGTCGTATTGCTGCGCGGGATCGTCGTGCAGGAACCGGATCACCTCGAGCACGCGGCTCGGGTCGACGATGACCGTCGTCTCCCCCCACACGACGTCGGCACGCACGATGGCATCGCCGAAGGTGGTGCGAAGTGCGTCCACGCTCGCATTCATCGCACCGCCCTGGTGCGGCACGTGCTTCGGCGATACCGGCGCCGCAGCGTCCGGGACGCCGCGGCCGACGACCACAGGCTGGAAGCGCTCGCTCACAGGCCGGACCGCTGCTGGTGCACGGAGTTGCCGAACGGCTCCGAGATCTCGTCGATCACCGGCGGCGGGATGTACAACTGGCTGCGGGGGTCGGGCTCCATCTCGGCGCGCAGCGCGGTGTCGGCCGAGCGCTCGCGCATGATCTTCTCGTGGAGCATCATGATGCCGTAGATGAGGCCTTCCGGGCGGGGCGGGCACCCGGGCACGTACACGTCCACCGGGATGATGGAGTCGATCCCCTGCACGACGGCGTAGTTGTCGAACATGCCGCCCGTCGAGGCGCAGGCGCCCATCGAGATGCTCCACTTCGGCTGCGGCATCTGCTGCCAGATGCGGCGGATCACCGGCGCAAGCTTGAAGGGCACCCGCCCGGCGCAGATCAGCACGTCGGCCTGGCGCGGGGAGAAGCTCTGGCGCTCCATCCCGAAGCGGGCGAGGTCGAACTTGCTCGCGGCCGACGCCATGTACTCGATCGCGCAACAGGCCGTGCCGAAGGGCATCGGCCAGAGCGACTTGGCGCGCGACCAGTTGACGAGCAGGTCGAGGCGGGTGGTGATCCAGGGCTCATCGCCATGCTGCTGCGCGACGAGGCCGGACTCCGGGCGAGGGCTCAATCCCACTGCAGTGCTCCCTTCTTCCACACGTAGATGAAGCCGACGAACAGGATCACGATGAACACGAGCATCTCCATCAGCCCGAACACCGAGACCTGGCCCGGGGGGCAGATCCCGTCCATGCCGACGGCCACCGCGCACGACAGCTCGCGGTAGTGCGCACCCCACGGGATCATGAACACGGTCTCGATGTCGAAGATGATGAACAGCACCGCGACCATGTAGAACTTCACGGAGAACCGCTCGCGTGCGTCCCCCAGCGCGGGGATGCCCGACTCGTATGCCTCCTGCTTGATCGGCGTCGGCCGCGAGCGCATGGTCAGGGCCGAGAGCCCGAGCATGAGCACCGCGTTGAGGATGACGAATCCCAGCAGCAGCAGGACGGGCAGGTACGTGCGTTCCATCGAGTCTCCGAACTTCGTGAAATCTTTCACTAAGTCTTAGAGGGGGGAAATTACCCGGGCGCCGTGAGGGGGTCAACCGCCGCGCTTGGCGGAGCGAACGCAGGCGGATAACTTCCGCGCCGCTGCACGTCCCTCCCTTCGCATCGAGACCCCTGATGACCATCATGTCCGACCGCTGGATCACGCGCATGGCCCGCGAACACCGGATGATCGAGCCGTTCGAGGACCGGCAGGTTCGCGAAGGCAAGATCTCCTACGGCGTCAGCTCCTACGGCTACGACATGCGGGTCGCGCGCGAGTTCCGGATCTTCACCAATGTCCTCAACTCCATCGTCGACCCCAAGGAGTTCGACCCGAAATCCTTCGTCGAATGGGAGGGTGACGTCTGCATCGTCCCACCCAACTCCTTCGCCCTTGGCCGGTCGGTCGAGTACTTCCGCATTCCGCGTGACGTCCTGACGGTCACGGTCGGGAAATCCACCTACGCCCGGTGCGGGATCATCACCAACGTCACCCCCTTCGAGCCCGAGTGGGAAGGGTTCGTCACCCTCGAGATCTCCAACACCACCCCGCTGCCGGCCAAGATCTACGCCGAGGAAGGCATCGCCCAGGTGCTCTTCTTCCGCGGCGAGGAGCCGCCCGAGGTGTCCTACAAGGACAAGAAAGGCAAGTACCAGGGGCAGGTCGGGGTCACGCTCCCGCGCCTCTGATCGCTCACCCGCCTGCCATGCCGACGAGGTAGGCGAAGGTCGTCTCGTGGACGGCATCGGCGCCGCCGGGTGAGCGCGCGGGCCTACCCCTCGCCCCCGCTGCGCTCCGGGCTGGCGGTCAGCATCGCGCGCATGTAATCGCGGTTCATCCGCGTGATCGTGTCGATCGAGATGAGCTTGGGGCACGCCTCCTGGCACTCACCGAACAGCGAGCACCCGCCGAAGCCTTCGAGGTCCATCTGGGTCACCATGTTGACCGCACGGCGCGCGCGCTCGGGCTGCCCCTGCGGGAGCATGCCGAGGTGGGTGACCTTGGCCGCGGTGAACAGGGATGCCGACCCGTTGGGACACGCCGCGACGCACGCCCCGCAGCCGATGCATGCCGCGGCATCCATCGCCATGTCGGCGTCCGGCTTGGGGATGAGTTGCGTGTTGGCATCACGCGCCCCGCCGGTCGGGGCCGTGACGAAGCCACCCGCGGCGATGATGCGGTCGAGGGAGCCGCGGTCGACCACGAGATCCTTCACGACCGGGAACGCGCTCGCCCGCCAGGGCTCGATCGTGATCTCGTCCCCGTCGCCGAAGCTGCGCATGTGCACCTGGCACGTCGCGGCGCCGAGCACCGGGCCGTGCGCGACGCCGTTGATCATCAGTGCGCACGAGCCGCAGATCCCCTCCCGGCAGTCGTGGCTAAACGCGATCGGCTCCTCGCCGCGAACCGTCAGGTCCTCGTTGACGACGTCGAGCATCTCGAGGAACGACGCGTCGGAGCTGATCCCCGCCGCCTTGTAGCTGACGAACTCCCCCTTTGCCGACGCGTTCGCCTGCCGCCACACCCGCAGCGTGACGTTCATCGGCGTCCCGTTGGTTCCGCTCACTTATAACTCCTGGCCGCAAGCTTCACGTGCTCGAATTCGAGGGGCTCCTTATGCAGCGCCGGCGCCGCGTCCTCTCCCTGGTAGGCCCACGCCGCCGCATACGCGAACTGCTCGTCGTTTCGCAGGGCCTCCCCTTCGTCCGTCTGGTGCTCCGTGCGGAAGTGGCCACCGCACGACTCCTCCCGGTGCAGCGCATCACGCACCATGAGCTCGCCCAGCTCGAGGAAGTCGATGATGCGGCCGGCCCGCTCCAGCGACTGGTTCAGGTCGCGGTCCGAGCCAGGCACCTTCACGTTCCGCCAGAACTCCTCGCGGATCGCCGGAATCTTCTGCAGCGCCTCAGTCAGCCCCTGCCGATCCCGCGCCATCCCGCACTTGTCCCACATCACCTGCCCCAGCTGCCGGTGGAACGAGTCAGGCGTGCGCGTGCCCGCGATCGACAGCAGCTGCTTCATCCGCGCATCGACCTCTGCCTCGACCATGCGGAACGCCGCGCTCGCCGTGTCCACCGGCGCCGGCTTGACTCCCGCCAGGTAGTTGCCGATGCTGAACGGCAGGATGAAGTACCCATCGGAGAGCCCCTGCATCAGCGCGCTCGCGCCAAGCCGGTTGGCCCCGTGGTCGGAAAAGTTCGCCTCGCCCGCGACGAACAGGCCGGGGATAGTGCTCTGCAGGTCGTAGTCGACCCAGAGCCCGCCCATGGTGTAGTGCACCGCCGGGTAGATGCGCATCGGCACGCGGTACGGGTTCTCTCCCGTGATGTTCGCGTACATGTCGAACAGGTTGCCGTAGCGCTCGCGGATCTTGTCCTCGCCGACGCGCTGGATGGCGTCCGCGAAGTCGAGGTACACGCCAAGCCCGCCGGGGCCGACGCCGCGCCCCTCGTCGCACACCGTCTTCGCCGCGCGAGAGGCGATGTCGCGGGGGGCCAGGTTGCCGAAGCTCGGGTACCGGCGCTCGAGATAGTAGTCGCGGTCCGCCTCGGCAATCTCATCAGGCCGCTTGCCGCAATCCTCGGCGCGCTTCGGGACCCACACGCGCCCGTCGTTCCGGAGCGACTCCGACATGAGCACGAGCTTCGACTGGTGCTCGCCGCTCTGCGGGATGCACGTCGGGTGGATCTGCGTGAAGCACGGATTGCCGAACGCCGCGCCGCGCTTGTAGGCACGCCAGATCGCCGTCGCGTTGGAATACTTTGCGTTCGTCGAGAGGTAGAAGACATTGCCGTACCCCCCGGTGCACAGCACCACCG
>JACDHQ010000354.1 GCA_013820975.1 Gemmatimonadaceae bacterium | reverse complement strand
GGCCCGCGTCGCGATCGCGATCGCGGCGGCCCTCATCGTCCTCACCTGGCTGTACCGGGCTCGGGACGTGGGTTCACGCCACCGTGTGATTGCTTGCACCGCCGTGCTGATGCTGTTCTTCGCGCCGCCGGCCCTGCGCTCCACCGGAATCTCCGGCGCCCCCATCGCGGACCCGATGCAGTTGCCGTATGGAAGGGTACGGCTCGCTCCACTGAGCGAAGCGGAAGTCGAACGCCGCGTTGGAGTGAGCGTGCTGGTCGACCTGCGGTCGGAATCGTTGGAGTTGGAACTCGCCGACTGGCGAGCCACAGTCTACGTGCGCGACACGTCCTTCACGGCGCCGCAGGACAACCCCGCCAAGCTCGCCTGGACGAGCCTGCCTGCCATGTCCGGCGTCCGATGGCTTCAACCGCCGTCGGGGCAGGGCCCAGTCAGCATCGCCGTCTCGCTCCCTGCGTCCCAGCGCATGCTCCTCGCTCGAGGGGTGGACAGCATCGCGATCGAGGGCGACCTGGTCGCGTCGGACGCGACTGTCGCAGCAGCCGTGCCGGTGCTCCAGCGGACCCGTTTGGCGAGCCGCGGACGGAGATTTTTCATCGAGGACCTCGGGCACGACGGACGCCACGCGTCGGTCGACCTGGGTACGACGCCGTTGTGTGAACGCGACCATAGGAGCCGCCTGTCATTCTCGGCGGAGTTCGCGTTGGTCCACCGCCGCCGGGGCGAAGCGATCCCCCTGCTTGGGGGCCGCGGCGGGGGCAGCGGCGGCAGCCTCGTGCTTCCAGGGACGTGCATGGAGACTTTCCGCCAAGAGCTCACATCGGAGCCCCCGTTCGGATCGGCGAATCATCCCACCATCGACGCCAGCTGGATGGCGGGTGCGGAACTCATCGCCATCGACCGCGTTCCGAGGGGGCGGCACCGCGTCCGGCTAACGACCGTCGTGCTGCCGGACCGCCGATGATCATCCCGACCGTGTTCCAATCCGGCCTCGGCACACGACCATCCGCAATGCCCGCCGAGATGTCTCACCTCGACGGGAATGCGCATCAGCCGCAGCTCACTCCCGGAACGATCCGCTCCGCATTCCCGCAGTACACCTTCCGCAGCACCTCGTCACTCAGCCCCAGCCCGTACATCCCCCAGAACGCATGCCGCTTGCGGTACCACGGGAAGTACTCGTCATTCGTCTCGAAAATGCGGAAGTAGACCGCGAATTCCTCCGGCCCGCCGAACGTATCCTTTCCCATGAGGATGCGATCCTGGTACCGCTCGAAGAACTCGCGGCCGGCGCGCGGCTGCCGGCCGATCTCGTACAACGCGGCCGCCACCTCCACGTACATGTTCGGGATCGAATCGAGCGCCCTCCCGAGCCGTCCGAGATCCTGCCCGAGCCACGACAGGTGCGCGCTGATGAACTTCGTCTGCGCGTGCCGCTTGAACATCCGGTGCTGCTCCGCCATCAGCGAGTCGAAGGGCGGATACTTGTCGGCCGGCCGCGCGCGACCCGGGAACATCCACAGCTCGAGGTACCGCTCGTTGTGCTCGTCGAGCGGCTCGAAGAACGCCGCCGGCTCGGCGGTGTGAATGAGCACGGGAATGCCGAGGTCGCCCGCCTTCTCCCAGATCGGCGCGAGCCGGGGATCGTCGGTGCGAACCCGTGAACCATCGGCCCAGTAGGTGTCCATGCCGAGGTTCTTGAAGATCTTGAGTCCCGCGGCACCGCCCTCGCGCACGTCGCGCTCGAGCTGCGCGGCGGCGTCGCGCCCGAAGTTCGGCTCGTTGATCCGGCTGAAGTCGACGTTGGCGAAGACGACGAAACGGCCCGGATACTTTGCGCGGGCGTTGCGCACCTGTGCGGCGAGCCGCTCGCCCGATCCGCCGCTCAGGTTGACCATCGTCCGCATCCCGATGCTGTCCATCTGCCTGACCAGCGCCGAGAGGACGGAGTCACTCGCCGCCAGGTTCTGGTGCCCGTGCACGTCGACGAACGGAAATCGCGCCCGCGCGATCGGGGTCTGCGGTACGACGAGCATCGACACGGGGTCGTAGCGCTCGATCGTCATCGAGGGCGGGCGCTCCTGCTCGTTGCGACGGACCTGGGCGTCCGCTGCGCCGCTGCCCGCTGCCAGCAGCAGCGCGGCGGCGGGAACCGACAGGGCGAGGATGCGCCCGGGGAAAGTCGTCATGATCCGTTGGCTGAGAGGGAGAGCGGGCGCGGTGATCCAGACGGAAAGTAAAACCGCGCGCTTACCGGGCGAGGTCCTCGCGCAGCACGGCCAGCTCCTCCCGCCGTGCGTCGGTGACGACGGGGTAGCTTATCCCGAGCGCTTCCAGTGCGTCGATGACGATGCGCGACACGATCAATCGCGCGTTCCGCTTGTCGTCAGCCGGGATCACGTACCACGGAGCATCGGCCGTGCTGGTAGCGGCCAGGCAGTCGCCAAATGCCTCGGTGTACCGATCCCAGTGCTGGCGCTCCGCCACGTCGGCGGTCGTGAACTTCCAGTTGCGGTCGGCCTCGTCGATCCGGTCGAGAAAGCGCTTGCGCTGCTCGTCCTTCGAGAGGTGCAGGAAGAACTTGACCACGGTCGTGCCGTTGCGATGCAGGTGTGCCTCGAGATCGACGATCGAGCGATAGCGCTCCTCCCAGATCGTCCGCTCGTCGACCAGGTCCGGCGGCAGTGGCTGGGCGCGGAGCAACTCGGGGTGCACGCGCACGACGAGCACTTCCTCGTAGTACGAGCGGTTGAATATCCCGATGCGTCCGCGCTCCGGAAGCCGCCGCGTCGTGCGCCACAGGAAGTCGTGATCCAGTTCCTCCGCACTCGGCTTCTGGAAGCTGAATACCTGAAAGCCCGCAGGGTCGACCCCGGACATCACGTGACGGATCGTTCCGTCCTTGCCGGCCGCGTCCATGCCCTGGAAGACCAGCAGGAGCGCGTGCCTGTTGTCGGCGTGGAGGAGCCGCTGCAGCTCGCTCAGTTCCGTCACCTGCGCCGAGAGCTGCGCCTTGTACTGCTTCTTCGACTCGTACAGCGGCTCGATGCGCGTCGGCCACTCGCCGAGCGTCACGGGCGTTCCGGGCACGATCCGGTAGTCCTTCGCGTCGATGTCGCTGACCGGCGTCATCGCCCGTCTCCACGCCTGGTGTCGTCGGCGCTTCGCGGGGACGATCCGGGCTGGGTCCACCAGGCGCGCGGCACGAAGCGGAAGAAGGGAGACGGAACTTCTGACCATCGGATCATTCGCTCACCGGGCGCGCGGATGGCAAGGACGAGGCATGTGACGAGGAAGCCCCCGATCACGGCGACCACCCACGGGCCCGGGATCGCCCCGACGGCCGCGCGGGAAACGAGCTCGCCGACGCTCGTCGCCGGTGCCGGATGCAGCTCGAGCTTCAGTACCCACGCCAGCAGCACGATGATGAAGATGTATCCGTAATTCCGGCGAATGCGGTAGCCGATGGCGTCGGTGATATGGAGATGCGGCACCGTGCGGCCGAGGTCCTCGGCGACGCTGGCGAGGCCGCGCTGGATCTCGTCGGCCGTCGGGAGCGGTATCGCGGTCCCACCGTCGAGCAGCACGGGCACGATCAGGTAGCGGTTGAGCGTGCGGAAGCGGCGGCGCCAGAGGTCGTACACCTGGTAGCGGCGCGACTCCATCAGCAGGAACATGACGTCGAAGGCCAGGGAGAGCA
>JACDHQ010000353.1 GCA_013820975.1 Gemmatimonadaceae bacterium | reverse complement strand
GCCAAGGCCGCGTCCCACCCCTTGTTACCATGCGCGCCACCGGCGCGCGCCTCGGCCTGTGCCATGTCGTCGCAGGTGAGGAGCCCGAAGCCCACCGGCATGTCGAACTCGCGCGACGCCTCCATCAACCCACGCGACGCCTCACCGGCGACATAGTCGAAGTGGGGGGTATCACCGCGAATGACGGCCCCCAGGGCGACGAGCAGGTCGTAGCGCCCGCTGCCCAGCGCGTGCCGGGCAGCGATCGGCAGCTCCCACGCCCCCGGGACCCAGATGACGTCCACGTCGTCGAGCGCCACGCCGTGCTTCGTCAGCGCGTCGAGCGCGCCATCGACGAGTCGCTGGGTGATCGACTCGTTGAAGCGGGACGCGATGACGGCGGCGCGGCGATTCTCGCCCGCAGGGGTCGCAATGAACTCAGGCATGCCGGAGGAGTCTAGTACGGGGAGAGAGCGCATGCAGACCAGATGCGAGATGCGAGATGCGAGATGCGAGACGCGAGATGCTGCTACTCACCATTCACCAGCTTGAGCAGGTGGCCCATCTTGTCGCGCTTCGCCTCCAGGTAGCTGGTGTTCTCCACCGTCGATGCCGGCACGATGGGCACACGGTCGTCCACGCGAAGTCCGTACCCCTCCAGCCCGACGAGCTTCTTGGGATTGTTCGTGATCGGGCGAATGGCCGTGAGCCCGAGGTCGAGGAGTATCTGGGCCCCGATGCCATAGTTGCGCAGGTCGGGCTTGAAGCCGAGCTGTTCGTTCGCCTCGACGGTGTCGGCGCCCGCATCCTGGAGCGCGTATGCCTTGAGCTTGTTGAGCAGCCCGATACCCCGCCCTTCCTGGTCGAGGTAGACGATCACGCCGGCGCCGCTCGCCTGGATCATCTCCATGGCGGTGTGCAGCTGCCAGCCGCAATCGCATCGCATCGAGTGAAAGACGTCACCCGTGAGGCACTTCGAGTGCATCCGCACGAGGACACTCTCGGCGGCGGCGACGTCCCCGTACGTGATCGCCACGTGCTCGCGATCGTCCACATCGTTTCGGTAGCCGACGATGCGCCACGCCCCATGGTGCTCGGTGGGCAGCCGCGCCTCGGCAACCCGGTGCACCAGGCGCTCGTGCTTGAGGCGATGCGCGACGAGCTGGGCGACGGTCACGAACGTGAGCCCATGCGCTGCAGCGAACTCCTCGAGCTGCGCGCGGCGGGCGGCCGTGCCGTCCTCGGTGAGGATCTCGCAGATCACGCCGGCGGGAATGAGGCCAGCCATCCGCGCCAGGTCGACGGCCGTCTCCGTATGGCCGACGCGCTGCAGCACACCACCCTCGCGGGCGCGCAGCGGGAAGATGTGGCCACCGCGCCGGAGGTCGGAGGGGACGGTCGCCGGATCGACGGCGACACGGATCGTCGTCGCGCGATCCTGCGCGCTGATGCCGGTCGTGACGCCAAACCGCGGCGAGGCATCGATGGAGACGGTGTACGCGGTCCGGTATTCGTCGGGATTGACCTCGCTCATCGGGGTGAGCCCGAGCTGGTCGACACGATCCCCAGGCAGCGCGAGGCAGATCAGGCCCCCGGCGCGCTTGATCATGAAGTTCACCATCTCCGGCGTCACGAGCTGCGCGGCGCAGACGAGGTCCCCCTCGTTCTCACGGTCCTCGTCGTCGGCGACGATGACGAACTTTCCGGCGCGGAAGTCGTCGATGGCCTGTTCGATCGTTCCCAGTGGCATGCGGGTCAGCCCTGCAGCGCGTACGGGGCGACGAGCCGCCGCACGTACTTGCCGATGATATCCCCTTCGACATGCACGCGGCCGCCGGCAGCCAGGGCGCCGAGCGTGGTGTGGCGAAGGGTGAACTCGATGAGTGAAAGCTCCACGCGATCGGGAGCGGGAAGCGCGTTCACCGTGAGACTCACGCCATCCACGGTGATCGAGCCATGCGGGACCATCAGGTCGGCGAGCCCGGGCGGGAGGGCCAGTTCGACGATCCGCGCGTCGTCAGCCTGCTCGACACGCACGACCTCGGCGACGCCGTCCACGTGGCCCTGCACCAGGTGGCCACCCAGCCGGTCGCCGGCGCGCAGCGCACGCTCGAGGTTGACCCGGTCGCCCACGGTCCAGTCGGCGACGGTCGTGCGGCCAAGCGTCGTGATCACCGCGGATGCCGTGAACCAGGCGTCGCCGTGCTCGCGGACCGTGAGGCAGGCGCCATTGCAGGCAATGCTCTCTCCTGCCTCGAGGTCGGTGTACCGGCACGCGATGCGGAGCTCACGCCCTGCCGGAGTCGCGGCGACGGCAGTGAGCGTTCCAACATCATCCACGAGTCCGGTGAACACGAGCGTCAGGGGTCGGTGAGCGCGTATACGGTCATGAGGTCATCGCCGAGCGTGCGTCGCTCGACGACCGGCAGCCTGGCCGTGGTCGTGACCTGGCTGGCGGGTGCCCGCGAGAAGGCGTTGATGGCGCCCTGCCCGAGCACGATGGGCGCCTGAAAGATAACGAGACGGTCGACGACGGCGGCCTCGAGCAGGGCTCCGGCGACGGCAGCGCCTCCCTCGACGAGCAGGGACTGGATTCCCCGCTCCTTCAACGCTGTCAGTCCCGCGGCGAGCGAGTCGGCGATGATGATATCGGCCCCGGCGCGCTCCAGGACGGCGCGGCGCGCGGCGTCGGCGTCGGAGGCGCCCCGCGTGGCGAGGAGGATCGTGCGGGGCGCGGGCATGACCGTTCCCGGACCGGCCGCCGTCTGCAGGATGCGCGAGTCTGGCGGCGTCTCGAGCCGGGCGTCGAACACCACTCGGACGGGGGCGACGCGCGGCTGCAACGCGCCCCGCACCGTGAGCAGCGGATCGTCGGCGAGGACGGTGCCGGCGCCAACGGCAATGGCATCGCTGTTGGCGCGCATCCGGTGCACCTCGGCACGGGATTCGGGGCCGGTGAGCCAGGCCGAGGACCGGCGCGCGTCGGTGAGTGCGCCGTCGATGGAAACCGCGAGCTTGAGGGTGATCCACGGCCGGGCGCTGTGATGCGCGAAAAAGAAGGGCGCGTTCAACTCGCGCGCGGCCGCCTCCTCGACACCGACCATCACTTCGATCCCCGCATCGCGGAGACGCCCGGCCCCGCCCGCCGCGCGCGGGTTCGGATCTGCGGTCGCGATGACGACGCGGGCGACGCCGGCCGCAATCAGCGCATCGGTGCATGGCGGCGTCTTGCCGAGATGCGTGCACGGCTCGAGGGAGACATAGACCGTCGCTCCGCGCGCGCGTTCGCCTGCGTGCGCGAGGGCAACCGGCTCGGCGTGCAGGTCGCCGTGGCGCAGGTGGGCACCTTCCCCGACGACGACGCCATCACGAACGACGACGGCGCCGACCAGGGGGTTCGGCGCCGTCTGCCCCCACCCGGCGAGGGCGAGGTCGAGTGTCCGGCGGATGAACGCGCGATCGCGCTCGTCCACCGGGCGCCCGGAGGAACTCATGCGGTCAGAAGCCGAAGCGCAGGCCGACCGAGCCGTACGTGCGGGACTTGGTGACGTCGCCGCCGCTGAACGTATTGTGGGTCGTCCCGGTGGGGAGGGTGCCACCACTGACCTGGCCGATCTCACCGACCAGCTTGATGAACGGAAGGTTCATCGACACGTCGAGGAAGTAGTTCGTGCGCGTGAGGTCCTGGTCGAGCACGATCACATCGGACGTCGCGGCTACGCCGCTGGAG
>JACDHQ010000352.1 GCA_013820975.1 Gemmatimonadaceae bacterium | reverse complement strand
GGCGGGCACTGGGCCTGTCGGTGCGCACCATCGCGATGATCACTCCCGCATGCGAGCCGCTCGTCACCCACGCCTTGGTGCCGGTGAGGATCCAGTCGTCACCATCGCGCACCGCCTGCGCCGCCAGCGATGCGGCATCGGACCCGGCCTCGGGCTCCGACAGGGCGAAGGCGCCGAGCAGCTCGCCGCGCGCCATCGGCCGCAGGTACTGCTCCTTCTGGGCGTCGGTCCCCCAGCGCAGCAGCATCTGCGTGGGCAGCGAGTTGTGGACGCTCATCATCACGGCCACCGAGGCATCGGCGGCGGCGATCTCCTCGAGGGCGAGGAGGTAGGTGAGCGTGTCGAGGCCGAGGCCGTCGTACTCCTCGGGAATGACCATGCCGAGGAGCCCGAGCTCGCCGAGCTGTGTGATTGTCTCGGGATCGAAGCGGGCCGCCCGGTCACGTTCGGCGGCGCGTGGCGCGAGCTCCTGCTGCGCGAAGGTGCGCGCGGCGGCGACGATCTCCTGCTGCGTCTCGGTGAGCGGCGTGAGCGGAGTGCGCATGTGGGCCGTCACGCCTTGGCGTAGTCATGGAACCCGCGCCCCGACTTGCGGCCGAGCCACCCCGCGGCGACGTACTTCCGGAGCAGGGGGCAGGGGCGGTACTTGGGGTCGCCGAGCCCTTGGTGGAGCACTTCCATGATCGCAAGGCAGGTGTCGAGGCCGATGAAGTCCGCGAGCGTCAGCGGTCCCATGGGATGATTCATCCCGAGCTTCATCACCGTGTCGATCGCCTCCGGCGTGCCGACCCCCTCCATGACGCAGTAGACCGCCTCGTTGATCATCGGCATGAGGACGCGGTTGGCGACGAACCCCGGATAGTCGTTCACCTCCACCGGCGTCTTCCCGATCGCCGTTGACAGCGCGAGGATGCGCGACGTCGTCGCGTCGCTCGTGGCGAGGCCGCGAATCACCTCGACGAGCTGCATCACCGGCACCGGGTTCATGAAGTGCATGCCGATGACGTCGGCGGGGCGCTTCGTCCGCGCGGCGATCTCGGTGATGGCGATGCTGCTCGTGTTGGTGGCGAGGATCGCCCCCGCGTCGGCCGCCGCGTCGAGCTGCTCGAAGATGCGGAACTTGAGGTCGCGATTCTCCGTCGCCGCCTCGATGACGAGCGACGCGCCCTTTGCCGCATCGAGCGAGCTGCCATCGGCGATTCGCCCCAGGATCACGCCCTTCGCATCGGCGGTGACCGTTCCCTTCTTTACCTGCCGGTCGAGGTTCGCGGCGATCGTGGCCCGTCCCTTCGCGAGCGCGTCCGCCGAAACATCGATCAGCGTGACGCTATGCCCCGCCTGGGCGAAGACGTGCGCGATCCCGTTGCCCATCTGCCCTGCCCCGACCACCGCAATCCGTTCGGCCATCTATTGCGTCTCCTCGCGCCGGCGCTGCCGCCGCGCGTAAAGGTAGGCTGCTCCAATGATCATCCCGGCGGCCGCACCAGCGCCCCCCTCGGGTCCCCAGCTGCCGCCGGTCGCCCAGTCCGGCCCCGCGTCCACCAAACGATAATCGGGGAACCCCAGGCCGAGCCCGCTGACCGGCGCATGGAGCAGTGCCGCCATCGTCCAGTTCCAGGCGAGGTGCGCCAGCGTTGCCGCCCAGAGCGACCGGGTCACCATCACCACAACGCCGAGAAAGATGCCGGCGAGCGTGACCAGGCCGAGGGAGAACGGTGTGGCGCCGGGATTCCACCAGTGCAGCAGCCCGAACCCCGCGCTCGTGAGCACGATGGCGGGCCACCAGCCGAGCGCGCCGCGCAGCACGTGCAGCACATACCCGCGGGCGATCAGCTCCTCCAGGAACGCCGCGGGGGCGAGCACGAGGAGCGCCGTGAGGGCAAGTGCGAGCGAGGAATCGTCGGCCATCGGCACGAACCGGAGCCAGCCCACCGCGACCAGGAGCAGCGACGGCACCGCGATCAGCACCATCCCGAGCATCCACCCCAAGACGAGCCGGCCGGGCGACGATGCATCGCGATCGAGCCACACCTCGCCCCACGGGAGCTGGTCCACGCGACGGAGCGCATACCACGTCCCGGCGAGCACGGCCAGCGTGAGCGCGAGGCTCTCCCACATCCTGTCGAACGGCGCACCCTCCGCCGTCGCGGGCAGCAGCGTGCGCGCGAACAGCGCCGGGATCGCGAACACCGCCGACGCTCCGAACCACACGAGCAGCCGCCAGGGCGCGCGCAGCCGGCCCGGCGCGGCGTAGAGGATGCTGCGCTGGCTGGCCAGCATCATCCGCGGGTGCCGGGCGTCTGCGGACGCGTGCTACGCGACGCGTTCCACGCTCAGCGCCACGGCATCACCACCGCCGAGGCAGAGCGTCGCAAGCCCGGTGTGCGCATTGCGGTCGCGCATCGCATGCAGCAGCGTGGTGAGCACACGCGCCCCGCTCGCGCCAATGGGATGGCCGAGCGCAATCGCGCCGCCGTGCACGTTCACGCGATCCCACTCCCACCCGAGCTCCCGCCCATCGGCAAGCGCCTGCGACGCGAACGCCTCGTTGGCCTCGATGAGGTCGTAGTCGGCGATCTTCGTCCCGCTGCGCTTCATCAACTCGTTGACCGCACGCACCGGCGCGAAGAAGAGATCCTGCGGATCGACGGCGCCGCTGCCGTAGCCGGTGATGCGTCCCATGATCTCGAGCCCGTGCGCCTCGGCATAGGCCTGTGACGTGACGACGAGTGCAGCGCCGCCGTCGTTGAGCGTGGACGCGTTGCCGGCGGTCACGCTCAGGTCGTCGCCCTTGTCCTTGCCGGGGAATGCAGGGCGAAGCTTCCCGAGGGAGTCGCCGGTGGTGTCGGCACGCGGCCCCTCGTCGGCCGCGATCGTCGTCGGCCCCTTGCGGCCGGGAATCTCCACCGGCGCGATCTCGGCGTCGAACTTCCCGGCCTGCGCCGCGGCGATCGCCTTGCGATGCGAGTCGGCGGCGAATGCATCCTGGTCGGCGCGCGAGATGCCGGCCTTCTTCGCGGTGTACTCGGCGTGGCCGCCCATGTGCACGTCGCACGAGGCGCACCAGAGTCCGTCGCGGATCATGCCATCGACGAGCGTCTGGTCACCGAGCTTGACGCCGCCGCGCATGCCGTAGACATAGTGCGGCGCATTGGACATGGACTCCTGGCCGCCGGCAACGACGACCTGTCGGTCGCCGGCCTTGATGGCCTGCGCGGCAAGCATGACGGCCTTGAGCCCGGAGCCGCAGACCTTGTTGATGGTCAGCGCGCTGACGCTGGAGGGGATTCCGGCCTGGAGCATCGCCTGGCGGGCGGGGGCCTGGCCGGTGCCGCCCTGGAGCACGTGCCCCATGATGACTTCCTCGACGTCGTTGACGTCGATGCCGCTGCGCGCGACGGCGGCGCGGATGGCGTGGGCGCCGAGCTGGGGGGCGGTGAGCGGGGCGAGTCCGCCGAGAAAGCGGCCGATCGGGGTGCGCGCCGCGGCGACGATTACGGGAGTCGTGTTGGGGTCAGCCATGGTCGTAAGCTAATTCGCGGCTCCGTGGGTCGCGCAATGCGCAGGCATGCGCGGCGAGCGGCGATGGGCGCGCGGACGGCGAGGGACAGCGCGCTCCGGCGGCTGGGCGCGCGGACAGCGAGGGACAGCGCGCTCCGGCGGCTGGGCGCGCGGACAGCGAGGGACAGCGCGCTCCGGCGGCTGGGCGG
>JACDHQ010000351.1 GCA_013820975.1 Gemmatimonadaceae bacterium | reverse complement strand
TTCCCGCGGGCTGGGGTACAGGGCCGGGGGGCGAAATGATAATGACCGGCCAGCTCCAGCAGGCGCGGGTGAAAGCGGATCGCGGTCCCCTGGCGCTCGAGCACGGCACTCTTCAAGTTGTCGTAGTTCTGTGCCCGCGCTGCATATGTGGCGGCGCCCGCGCGAGCGAGCGGTCAACACCGGTGGGCCACGGGCGACCGGACACATAACCATTCAGAGAGAGGCCAGCCATGTCAGGAGCGCCTCGTCATCGCGCCAGACGGGCGTTCGGCGGCGTGAATCCGAGTCCGTTGTGGGCGGCTCGCACAAGCGCAGGGCCGCCTCCTTCATGCGCGTATTGATTTCCGCGTAGCGATTGGTCGTTTCCAGGCTGACGTGACCGAGCCATCCGCGGATCACATTGACGTCGACGCCGGCTTCGAGCAGATGGACGGCGGCCGTGTGTCGAAAGACGTGCGGGCCGACGTGACGTCCGACCGGCGCGGCGCGCTGAACGCGCAGCGGGTCGGTATGACGCCGGACGATCTTGTAGAGGCCGAAGCGCGTGAGCGCCCGCGTCCCATTCGACGTAAAGAGCGCCCGGGCGGGTGTCGAGGACGCCTCTCGCAGCAGTCGTGTGATGGCCTCGACGGTCTGCGGCCAGAGCGGACACACCCGCCATTTGTCGCCCTTCCCGTGCAGGCGCACCCGGGGCGGCGCCCCCAGATCCAGATGCTCGATACGCAGGTCGGCGATCTCCTGCACGCGGGCGCCCGTGTTGTACAGCAGGAGGAGGAGGGCCCGATCACGAAGGGCGTGTCGTCCGTGTGCGGGTAATTGTCGCAAGAGTCTCTCCACTTCCTCGCGCTCCAAGAAGAACGTCTCCGGCGGTGGCGTGCGTTTGACGGCGATGGCGGCGACCTGCTGCGCCACCGCCAAGTACTCAGGACATCGACGCGCGAGAAACTCGAAAAACGCGCGCAGGATTGTCAAGCGGTGATTCCGCGTCCGCCGATGATTGTGTCGCGTGGTTTCGAGATCCTGCAGGAACCGTAGGACCCGGTCGAGCGTGAAGGCGTCGCAGGCGATCTGCGTGAGCCGACAGGAGAGGTCGCGCGCGACGAACACGAGAAAGAGGCGGAGGCCGTCTCGATACGCTTTGACAGACGCCGGCCGCAGCCCGCGCTGGACCGGGAGCTCGTCTGCGAGAAAGGCCTGGACCAACGCGCCGACGGCGGGGGTCACGACGTTGTCTCCGTGACGGCCGCGTGGGCCCACCGCTCGAATCGCGCACTGGCTTCGTCGAGCAACGCGGGCGTGATCGTCAGGTACACGGCCGTGGTCACGGGACTGACGTGGCCGAGGAACGTCGACAGCTGCAGGAGGCGCGCGCTCGGATCCAGCCCGCTCCGGTACCACCGCAACAACGTGCCCACGGCAAACGCGTGGCGTAAGTCATGGACGCGCGGGCTCGCGGTCCCCTCCGGAATCGAGAGCCCGAGATGCGGCACGAGATGGTGGAACGTCAGGCTGACGGTACCGGGACTGACAGCCCGGCCGCTGCGGAGGGAGAAGAGGGGTGTCGACGGCGGGGCCGTCTCAGACGGCCGCGCGCGGCGGGCGAGGTGCGCGGTCAACACACCACGGATCCCAGGCCCAAAGGGCACGAATCGGCTCTTGTAGAACTTGGTCTGCCGGATGACGAGGAGATCACGCGTCAGATCGACGTCGCTGACGCACAACCGCGCCACTTCTCCGACCCGCAGGCCGAGCCCATAGAGCAACGTGAAGATGACCCGATAGGTGGAGCCTCGACCGACGGTCCCGCCCGTATCTGGCAACTGGCTGGCGATGTCGAGGAGGCGACGAGCGGTGGCGTCGTCGAAGAGAAACGGCAGACGCGCCCGGGTCGATCGTCGTGGTCGCGCCCGCACCGGCGAGGCCCCAAACTGATCGTGCGCCGCGAGCCAGTCGAACAGCCGGACCAGGGTCCCGCGCAAGTGGTTGTAACTGCGCGGCGCGTGGCGCGGACGCGAGGCGAGGAATGCGTCCACGACGTCGGACGTGATCGCGCTGAGCGCGGTGATCTGGTGCGCGACCAGAAATCGATCCAGGAGCCGCAAGGACAGCTCCTCGACACGGAAGCAGCAGCCGAGCGCGCGCTTGTAGGCGAGGAAGGCGTCGATACCCGCCGCCAACGGGCTCTGGAAACCGGTCCAGGTGGATTTCATATGATCTCCTCCTTCTCGCCGCGCGCCACGTCGCGGAGGGCCTCGACCGCGACCTTGCTGTAGATCTCCGTCGATGACGGACTGCGGTGCCCGACGTAGTCGCCGATGGGCTTGAGCGGCCATCCGGCATCGACGAGGCGCTGTACGCAGGTGTGCCGCAGGGTATGCGAGCCTGGACGCGGCACGACAATCCTGGCCTGCCGGAGGTAGTGGGCGGCGCGACACGACACGGCCGAGTGGGTGATCGGCTCGAACGGAGCCACGGTACGGAAGAACACTTGTCGCGCCGACGTCGTCGGCCGGCCCGCTTTGAGGTACTCGAGGATCGCCTGGCCGACCAACGGAGAAAGCGGATACGCGGTGGAGTGTCCAGCCTTTCGCTCCGGCACACGCAGGCGGTCATGCCGCCAGTCCACGTCATCTACGGTGAGCGCGGCCACTTCGCGGGCGCGGAGCCCGTAGGTGACCAGGAGCAGCAGCATCGCGTAGTCGCGACGACCGACCACCGTGCGCCGATCCACCGTCTCCAACAGCTGGCGCACCTCGTCCCACGTAATCGATCGCGGAATCGTCGCCAACCGATAGGCCGGCGGGGCGTCGACCGTCTTACTCAGATCGCGAGCTAGCACGCCCTGCCGGTGCAGGTACCGTAGGAAGACGCGCAGGACGCCACAGCGATCGCGCACACCGGTCCGCTGGAGATGACCGCTCCGATCGGTGATGAAGCCACTCACGACCACGGGGGACAACGCGCCGAGCTCGATGATGCCGAGGTCGCGGAGATACCCGTCGAACGGCCGGAGGTGGTGGCCATAATGCGCGAGGGTCTCGTCGCGCAGCCCGCGCTCGTCCCGCAGGTACGCGAAGAAGCCCGGCACGCGGTCCGCGAACGGCTCACGAGGGCCTCGACGGCGCGTGTGGCCGACGAAACCGGGCACGACGAGTCGCAGCATTTGCTCGATCGGCCCCCGGATCTCCCGGGTCAAGCGCGGGCGCGGTGGACCGGGAGCCCGCCGATGATCCGTGCGGGTGATCCAGGCGTCGACAAAGGCCTCAACGTGTAACGGCAGATCCTCGTAGCGCGTCGCGCCCCCGGCCGACGCGAACGTCCCAAACTGCGTGAGGATGGGCACGCGGTGACCCAGATTCCGCGCGGCCGAGCCACGCTCTCCGAGCCATGTGACGTACTGCTCGATCGCGGGGCCCAGCCATGAGGCACGAATCCGGTCGACGGTACACGGGCGGACGAAATAGCGCTCCAGCATGGACAACCTCCTTGCGCCACTGGCGCTCGGCGATCATGCATGAAGAAGACCTCTTCGTTATGTGCCCGTACTGACCCAATCAGAACGTCTTTTCCACACCACGTGCCTCCCTGGGCCACATATCCAGCGCGGGCACAGAACTACGACAACTTGAAGAGTGCCGTGCTCGAGCGCCAGGGGACCGCGATCCGCTTTCACCCGCGCCTGCTGGAGCTGGCCGGTCATTATCATTTCGCCCCC
>JACDHQ010000350.1:3239-3722 GCA_013820975.1 Gemmatimonadaceae bacterium | reverse complement strand
ATGCAAGGCAGGGCAGAGGGGCAGTCCGCGCGGCGGGCTGCCCCTCTGCCGTCCCCGCCTGCAGCACGCCGGGTTACATTCTGGTCCATGACCGCAACCGCCACCCGCGCCTGGCGACTCGGCGGCGGGCGCGAGCTCGCGCTCGACCGGCCGATCGTGATGGGAATCCTCAACGTGACGCCCGACAGCTTCAGCGATGGCGGGCGCTTCGCGGCGGTCGATGCGGCGGTCCGGCACGCGGCCCGGATGATCGCGGAGGGGGCGGACGTCATCGACGTGGGCGGCGAGTCGACGCGACCCGAGCGCGCGATACCGGTGGACGCGGCAGAGGAACGCCGGCGCGTCGAGCCGGTGGTGGCCGCAGTGCTGAAGGAGTTCGCCGCCGCGGTCGTCTCCGTCGATACGGTGAAGAGCGAGGTCGCGGCCGCGGCGCTCGATGCCGGCGCGGTGATCGTGAACGACGTCTCGGCGCTGCGGCTGGAC
>JACDHQ010000350.1:0-3229 GCA_013820975.1 Gemmatimonadaceae bacterium | reverse complement strand
CGATGGCCGCGGTCGTGGCTGGGCGCGGCGCGGGGCTCGTGCTGATGCACTCCCGCGGCGGCGTCGCCGACATGGCGACGTACGCCCACGCCACCTACACGTCGGTCATCGACGAGGTCCTCGCGGAGCTCGCCCCGCAGATCGCCGCCGCCCGCAGCGCCGGAGTTCCCGACGACGCGATCGTGCTCGATCCCGGCGTGGGCTTCGCGAAGCGGGCGGAGGATTCGCTGGCCGTGCTGCACCACGTCCAACGGGTGGCGGCGCTCGGCTTTCCGGTGCTGGTGGGCGCATCGCGCAAGCGGTTCGTCGGTGCGCTCACGGGGATCGAGCGTCCCGCCGACCGCGTGTACGGCACCGTGGGGGCGCACGTGGCGGCGCTCCTGCGCGGGGCGCGGCTCTTCCGGGTGCACGACGTCGCCGCGGCGCGACAGTCCCTCGACGTCGCATGGGCGGTGCTGCGAGCAGGAGAGGCCGCATGAATGCCATCGAGCAGCTGCACGTGCTCAATCCCGGATGGCACGACCTGTTCGAGATCCTGATCGTCGCGTACCTGATGTACCGTGTGCTGCTGCTCTTCCACGGAACGCGTGCGGTGCAGATGGCGGTCGGTGTCGTCCTCCTCTTTGCCGCCTACGCGGTTGCGGCGGTGCTGCGGCTCGGGACGATCACCTACCTGCTCGGCCTCGTCTTCACCTATGGCGCGTTCGCGCTGCTGGTGGTGTTCCAGCCCGAGCTGCGCGCGGGGCTCGCGCACCTTGGCCGCTCGCGCCTCACTCGGTTCTTCCAGACGCTCGACAACGACTTCGTCGCGGACGCGCTGATCGATGCCGCGGAGCGGCTGAGCCGTGCGCGCATCGGCGCCATCATCGCGCTCGAGCGTGCGGTGCCCCTTGGCGACATCGTCGCGACCGGATCGGCGATGCAGGCGCGCGTGTCGGCCGACCTGCTGCTCACGATCTTCACGCCGTACTCGCCGCTGCATGACGGTGCCGTCGTCGTCCGGGCCGATACGATCGTGGGAGCAGGCTGCATCCTGCCCCTCTCGCAGGCCGAGCTGACCGACCGGACCCTCGGGACGCGCCACCGGGCGGCGCTGGGGTTGAGCGAGGACACCGACGCCGTGATCGTCGTCGTGTCCGAGGAGACGGGATCGATCTCGGTGGCCGTTCGCGGGCGCCTCCGCCGCGACCTCACCGCGTCGCAGCTGCGCGAGGCGCTCGCGGGCCGCTGGATGCGATCGAGCGAGATGGCCGCGATTCCCTCGGCGTGACGCGACGCGCGGCGGTGCGCCAGGCCACGGTCCCTGCAGTCGTCGGTCTCGTGCTGCTGGCCGTCTACATCGCGACCCTCGCGCGCGGCGTCACCTTCTGGGACGCGGGGGAATTCATCGCGAGCGGTGCGGGGTTCGGCATCCCGCATCCGCCCGGGACGCCGCTCTACGTGATGCTGTTGCGCACCGCCGTCGTGCTGCTCGGTGCGCTTGGTGTTCCGGCGGCGGTCGCGACAGGGCTCGTCTCGGCAGTCGCCACCGCGGCAGCGTGCGCGCTCGCGGCGGCGCTCATCTACCGCATGTCGCGGGACACCCTGGCGTCGGTTGCAGCAGGGATCGTGGCCGGGACGATGGCGACGGTGTGGCTCAATGCGACCGAGACGGAGGTGTACGCACTGTCGCTCGCGCTGTCGCTTGCGATGGTGTGGACGGCGGAGCGTGCCGGGCGTCGCGAGTCGCTGCGCTGGTCGGTCGCCACGGCATATCTCGTGGTGCTCGCGGTGCCGCTCCACCTGAGCGCACTGCTTGCGGCACCTGCTGCTGTCTGGCTCGCAATCGGCCGCGGCGGGTGGCCACTCGACCGGAGCGCGCTCACGCGGGCTGGGGTCGTGGGTGCCGGGGCTGTGACCGCCTGGGCGCTCGGACGGATGCAGGTGGGACCGGCGGTCGCTGCGGCGATTGCGCTTGCCGCGGTGACCGTTGCGGCCATCCGCTGGCCGGCGCCGCGGGATGCCGCAGTCCTCCACGCGCGGCGCACATTGCCGCCGCCAGTGGTACGCGCGCTCCTGCCCATCGTGGCCGTCGCGATCGCTGCGTCGGCCATTGCCGTTCTTTACTTCAGGGCGCAGCACGACCCGCCGGTCAACCAGGGGAATCCGTCCACGCTCCAGGCGCTGGTCGATGTCGTGGCGCGCCGGCAGTACGCGGTCGCCGGATTGTGGCCACGCCAGGCACCGCTCTGGCTGCAGCTCGGCAACCTCGGACTCTACGCTGACTGGCAGGTCGCTCGGTCGCTCGGTCCGACGATCTTCCCGACTGCCGGCCGTACCGCCATGACGCTGCTCTTCGTCGTGCTGGGGGTCGCCGGCGCCGTGCTGCACTGGCGGCGTGACCGGCGCACCTGGTGGGCCTTTGCCCTGCTGCTCGCGGCCGGCACCGTCGGTGCGGCACTCTACCTCAACCTCAAGGCGGGGCCGTCGTTCGGGCACGGCCTCCTGCCACCCGGGGCCGTCCGCGAGGCGCGCGAGCGCGACTACTTCTTCGTGCTCGGGTGGTGGGCCTGGGGAATCTGGGCCGGCTTCGGCGCGGTGATGCTGGCGCGCCGGATCGGCATCCCCGGAGCCGGTGCAGGCCTTGCCATGGTGCCGCTCCTGCTGAACTGGCGCGAGGTGGACAGGACGCGCCTGCCCGATGCCGCACTCCCGCTGGCGACCGCGGAAGGGCTGCTCACCTTCGCGCCGGAGCGCGCGGTGTTGTTCGTCGCCGGCGACAACGACACGTATCCGCTCTGGTATGCGCAGCGCGTGCTCGGCCTGCGGCCCGACGTGACCGTGGTGACGACGCCGCTGCTGCCGGCCGACTGGTATCGCAACGAGCTCGCGCGGCGGGAAGGCCTCCTGCCGGCAGATGTCCCCTGGCGTGGCCGGGAGGCCGCCGTGCGGGCGATCGCGAACCGGGCACGGGTGCGCAGCCGGCCAGTCGCGATGGCAGGGTCGATGGCGGCTGCGGATCGCGAGCGGGTGCAGTCGGCGTGGCAGCTCCAGGGCCCCGTTTTCGTCGCCGCGCTTCGCGACACGTCGTCGTCGGCGCTTCTCGTCGATACCCTCGCGGCGGCGCGCTGGGAGCAGCAGGTCGCATCGCTCACCGGCGGGCGGCCTGCACGCGCATCGATCGATGGCACGGCGCGATACATCGGAGCACTGCTCGCGTGTCCCGGGTTGGCACGTCGCGTCGCTCGAA
>JACDHQ010000019.1:9642-11734 GCA_013820975.1 Gemmatimonadaceae bacterium | reverse complement strand
GAGCGCGACATACGTGATCGACAAGCTCGAAGAGCGGAAGCTGGTTTCCAGGCGGCCGTGCGCGACCGATCGGCGGGCGCTGTACGTGGACCTCACGCGGGAAGGGCGGGCATTGATCCGCCGGATTTTTCCCGGGCACGCCAAGGCGGTCGAGGCGGCGATGGCGGGCCTGCCTCTTGAAGAGCAGCAGGAAGTGACCGAGCTGCTCAAGCGCCTCGGCCGGAGCGCGCAATCGACCCTGTAAGGTTTTCCTTGAGTATTTTTTTGTCCTGTTATCTCTATATCAAGATTCTCAAACTGGAGACGAGCTCATGACTGTCAACGCCACGCCTGAAACGCAGACCACCTGGACGATCGACCCGGCTCACACCCTGGTCGAGTTCTCGACGAAGCACATGATGATCACGACGGTGAAGGGGCGCTTTGCCGACGTCCAGGGCACCATCGTCACCGACGAGCGCGATCCGGCGAAGTCGTCCGCCGAAGTGACGATTGCGGCCGCGAGCCTCTCGACCGGCACCGACGGCCGCGATGAACACCTCCGATCGGCCGACTTCTTCGACGTCGAGAAGTTCCCGTCGCTGACCTTCCGCTCGAAGCGAATCGAAGGGGGGAGCCTGACGCCCGGTGCGGCCTTCACCGTCGTGGGAGACCTCACCATCCGCGACGTCACGAAGGAAGTGACGCTCAGCGCCACATTCGAGGGCGCGGGGACGGACCCGTGGGGGAACGAGAAGGCATCATTCGCCGCGTCCACCAAGGTGGATCGTCGCGAGTTCGGGCTCACCTGGAACGCCGCGCTCGAGACGGGAGGCGTGCTGGTGTCGAACGACATCAGGATCGCGATCGAGGCCCAGGCGGTGAAGGCTGCGGCCTGACGCTGTATTTTCCCCGGCATGCAGACGATCACGTGGGACCAGTTCACCACTGTCGAGATCCGCGTCGGCACGGTCATGCACGTGGAGCCCTTTCCCGAGGCGCGCAGGCCCGCGTATCGCATCACCGTGGACTTCGGGAGCGACATCGGCATCCGCCGCACCAGCGCGCAGGTGACGACGCTCTACGCGCCGGAGGAGTTGGTTGGGCGCCAGGTCGTCGGCGTCGTGAACTTTCCGCCGAAGCAGATTGGGCCGATGATGAGTGAGTTCCTGCTCGCGGGGTTCTACCGCGAGGACGGCGCCGTCGTGCTCGCGATCCCGGAGCGCGCAGTTCCGGACGGCGCGAAGCTCGGCTGACCGCTCCAGCCCATGGGCGGAGCGCCAGTCGGCTGGCGCCTCTCAGAGCAGCGGATCGCCGATGCGCCGCTCGGGAAGCGTCCCAACCGGCTCGGCGCGCATGCACCAGCGTTCGAGCTCGAATGCTGACACCCCGTGCCAATCGGGCGGGAAGGGGGCGAGCCGTCGCCGTTCCCCCTCCTCGGACTCGAACAGCAGCCACCCGTTTCGCCGTTCGACGTGTGGAAGGAGAAGGATGATCCCCTGGATGATGGCCGATGGGATGATGCTGTAGACGGCCCACTCGACACCGACGCAGTCGGTGAAGCGGCGGCTCGCTACCGCGGTCTCGCGCGCTGTTGTCCGGTGCAGGGCATCCCTCCCGTTGGCGGGACCCGCGGCCGGCGAACTCTTCCAGCTGCCTCGGGCTACCCTACGATAACATCCGGGCGGCGCCTGCGCACACGGAGATATCGAGGGCGGCCTGGCGCGGGGTGGGTTGCGCCTTCACACCGCCGGCGCGAGTGGGCAGGAGCCCCGGTGCACCAGCCGATTGCGGAAGAGGCGCACGTCGGCCTCGTCGGCAACCTGGATGACGGCACCACAGCGCAGGCAGTGCGGAAAGAGCTCGTGCACCGTGCGCGCGATCTCGGCGAGAACCGGGTCGCCGCGATGCGCGACGACAACGAGGGGGAGGCGGGACATGAGGGTGGCGCCGCAAGATATGGCGCCTGCACCTCCTGCCGCCAGCGTCAGCTGCGCTTCTTCGAGGCACGTCCGCGCTTGGCGCCGCCCTTCTTCGACGCCGCCTTGCGCCCGCTCTTGCGCCCGCTCTTGCGCGCGCCCTGCTTCGACGCTGACTTGCGGGAGCTCCGGCG
>JACDHQ010000019.1:0-9632 GCA_013820975.1 Gemmatimonadaceae bacterium | reverse complement strand
GGCGGGTGTCCTCATCGTCGTCCTGCGACACGGCATCCACGTTGATGCGCGCCGCGAGGTCGGTGAGGAGCTGGTCGGTATTGCCTTCCTCATCGAGGGTGGTCTGGAGCAGCTGCGCGTGCTCCTCGTGGCCGAGGATGCGGGCATAGTTGCGCACGGTGCCGTAGCCGGCCATCTCGTAGTGCTCGACGTGCTGCGCCTTGGAGATGAGCCCCGCGTCGAGGACGTCCGGATCGGGCTTCTCATCGATGAGCTCCTTTGCCTCGTCGATGAGTCCCTTCATGCCGACGCACTTCTTTCCCTTGGGGCTGACGTCGAGCTCGCGGCAGATGCGCTCGAGCCGCTTGGCCTGCCGCTCCGTCTCGCGCAGGTGCGTCGCGAAGGCACGTTGCAGATCGCGGTTCGATGCCTTCTTGATCATCTTCGGCAGCGCCTTTGCGATCTGCTTCTCGGCACTGTAGAGGTCCTTCAGCTCGTCGATGTACAGCTCCTTGAGCGTCTCGAGTTCCACGACCGCCTCCGAACGTTGAAAGGTAGGTATGTGTGTTCCGGCTGCCCGTTGGCACTCACACGGCGTCGGCGGAGTGCAACAGTGATGCCGATCGCCATCAGCTATCAGCTATCAGCTTGTTCGGAGGGCGCCGCTACTTCGCGTGCGGCGCTCGGGATGAGGAATGCGCGCAGTGCCCCGACTCCCGACCCCCGGCTCCCGACCGCCGTTACGGTTGCCCTGGAGTCACGGCGCCTGCGGACTCCTCAGCCAGGCTCGTCTCGCCGAGCAGGCCGCGAATGAACGGCTTGGCGATGCAGTCGTAGAAGTCGCGGTCGCCGCAGAGGGATTTCGCGTCGCGCTCGACGTACCGCTCGATCTTGTCGGGGTACGTCTTGCAGTTCGGCGTGTTCGTGCCGCGCACGCACCCGTTGTAGCGCAGCAGTCCCTTGGTCACCTGCGTGCGCTCGAGCCCCTGGCCTTCCTTGGGCTTGAGGTATTCCTCGAGGATGTAGACGCCGTACTTCATGTTGACCTCGTCGTTCTCGAGATCGGGGCCGAACTTGCCGCTCAGCGCCTTGAGCCAGACCTTGGGATAGATCTGCATCAGCCCGACGGCGCCGACGTTGGACGTCGCGCGCGACAGGAACTGCGCGTTCTCGGTGAGCATGACGCCGAAGATCAGCGCCGGAGGAATGCCGCGCTCGTATGACTCGCGAACGGCGAAGAACGCGATGGAATCTGCGCGCTCCTTCGTCATCCGGCCGGTGCGCACCAGGTCCTCCGAGAATGCCTGGCGGTCGCGGGCGAACTCGGGCGATCTCATGAGGCGCGCCATCTCGCTGGTGTCGACCGGGGCGCGGCGTGCATCGCCGCGGGCGAGGATCTGCTGCACGGCCGATCCGCGCCCCGCGTAAATGGGGCGCGTGTGCGATACGGCGAACAGGATCACGCTCGCGAGCGCGGCGGCCGCGAAAAGATATCCGACCGTCGAGCGACCACGAAGCTGCCATGCCGAGGGTGGCCGCTGGCCTCGCCGGCTCGAACCGCCGCGACTGCGCCGGTCAGCGCGGTTTCTCCGTTCACGCACGTCGGCAGGTGTGCCGGGCTCGAGCGGGTTGTGTTCGGAGTCGGGCATCGACTGCTCCTGCATGCTGCCTGTCGGGAGGGGGCCGGCGGCCAACCTCGTGGCCGTGACCGCGAAACGTGCGCGGGAATCGTCGTCCCGCATGTCCGTGGCGGGTCGCGCCGCTCAGGACGGCGTCACGTGTGACGGTTTGCCAGTTGCGGGCCGTCGAGGAGGTATCGGCGGACTTCAGCCAGCACGTCGCGCGGCTCGATCGGCTTGGCGAGGTATCCGTCGCATCCTGCGGCGAACGACTCGGCCCGATGCTCGGGAAGGGCGTGCGCGGTGAGCGCTACGATGGGGATCGAGCGGGTTTGCGGGTCGCCCTTGAGCCGACGGGTCGCCTCCCACCCATCGATACCGGGAAGGCCGATGTCCATCAGGATCAACGCGGGATGCACGCGGCGGGCGACATCGATCCCGTCCTCGGCCGACGGCGCCTCGATCACGTCGTAGCCGTAGTAGCGGAGGATCGTCGTGTACACAGCCCGATTGTCCTCGTTGTCTTCGATGAGGAGGATCGTACCTGATCCTTGGTCGGGAGGACGATCCACCATCCTCACCGGATCGACGGGGTCGATCGGCTCGCCAGGCATCGGGTCTCCATAATTGAGGTGCTCCACTCCCGCCCCCCAGCCCTGCAGGTGGCGCCGTCCCCGGTAGCCAGTCAACGACCGCGCTATCGGCTGCGATGAACGGTGCTATGCGGGAGCATGGGTGGAAGAATCGGGCCAATCGCCTGTTTCCTAGGGGGTTGCGGCGCGCCGGACCCGATCGCTCACCCCCTCCCACCCCGGTTCGTCAGGAGGGGCCTCGAGGGCGATCAAGGTGCATCCCTGGTCGTCCATCCCGTGCAGCGTTTCGTAGAGCCGGCGGGCGTACTCGGCGGCACCTCGGGGGAGCCGTACGACGATCCCGGATGCCGGGATCCCAGCAGCGCTCGCATCGCTCCAGATGACCGCCCCCGGCACCCCGCCACGGTGGCGCTCGTCGTCCATTGCCTGACGCGCCGCGCTTTCGCTCCCGGCCTGGAACACCAGCAGACGGGCGCGCGGGGCGTAGTGCCGCTCCATCATCCCCGGGGAGGAGCGGGCGGCGTCGGCGGTGGGAGCAGCGTCGGGCACGGCGAGGCGGCCGACGACCTGTTCTATCACGTGCGGAGCAATGCCGCCTGGGCGGAGGAGTCGAGGCCTCTCGCCTGTGACGTCGACGACGGTCGATTCGATCCCGACCATCGTCGGGCCGCCATCGAGGATCATCGCCACCTGGTCGCCGAAGGCACGGGCAACGTGGGAGGCGCGCGTCGGCGAAAGCGCCATCGACGGGTTGGCACTGGGCGCTGCCACCGGAATGGCGGCGGCGACGAGCAGCGCCTGCGCAACCGGGTGTGCAGGCACCCGCAGCGCCACCGTCGGGAGGCCCGCCGTGACCGAGTCAGGCACATCCGGTCGCTTCGGGACGACGAGCGTCAGCGGGCCCGGCCAGAATGCCTCTGCGAGCTGCCGCGCCATCTCGGGCCACGACGCAGCGACAGCATGCACGTCGTCGGCAGTTGCCACGTGCACGATGAGCGGGTTCCATGCGGGTCGCCCCTTCGCCGCGTAAATCCGCGCGACCGCCTGCGGATCCATCGCGTGGGCGCCGAGCCCGTACACCGTTTCTGTCGGGAACGCGACGAGGTGTCCTCGCCTCAGGAGCGCGGCTGCTTCCTGGATGATGCCTGGGTCGGGATGCTCGGGCGAAACGCGATGCGTCGGCATCCCGTCGAAACTAGTCGGCGAATGGTGCCCGCGGCGTGCCCGGCGGCGAAGGCAGGTGCAGCACGAACGAGCTGCCCATGTCCACGGTGCTCGTGACCGTGACGTCGCCTCCCATCCCGAGTGCGAGGTCGCGCGCAATGGCGAGTCCCAGCCCTGTCGCGCCGCTGGCATTCGGGGCGAGCTGTACATAGGGCTCGAAGATCGCCGGCAACACCTCGGCGGGGATGCCGGGGCCGAAGTCGGTGACGCGAATGGCGATGCCCGCGCCGTCGGCGGCGGCCGAGAGGAGGATACGCTCGCCCGGTGGGGTGAACTTCACGGCGTTGGTGAGCAGGTTCACGAGGATGCGGCGGACCTTGTCGGCATCGGCGAGGACGCGGAGCTGGCGCGACGCCGGCAGCACCTCGAGCGTGAGCTCGCGCGCCGCGAGCTGCGGAGCGATCATCACCTCGCCTGCTTCGAGCAGCTGCACCACCGGCACTTCCTCGAGCACGAACCGCATCTCTCCCACTTCGAGCTTCGCGTAGTCTAGGATCGTGCCGACGAGCGACACGAGGTGGCGCTCGCTCTGCTGGATGCGCTCGACGTCGTTCGCCTGCTCCGCATTGAGCGGCCCGCGAACACCGGAGAGGAGCAGGTCGGTGTAGCCGGCGATTGCATGGAGCGGCGTGCGGATGTCGTGACTGATCCTGGCGACGAGGTCCATCCGTGCGCGATTCGTCCGTTCGGCCGCCGCGCGCTGGCGTCGCTCGAGGTCGAGTTCCGCCGAGAGGGCACGCAACTCGTCGCGCAGGGATCGTACTGTCTCGCTGTGGGCGGCGTCGGCCGCCAGCTTCGGCGGAACGAGGTGCTGCCCGAAATCGGCGGGAGTGTTCGTGTCGAATTGCGAGTGGCCCACAAGGCCTCCACAGGTGGCTCGGACGGCGAATATGTGGGTTCCGGGTGAGGGGTGGAAGTCCGGATTCTGTCACTAAGTTGCAGGCATGGCTCACGAGGCACGCATCTCCTTTTGTTTCAACTGGATAGCCTGTCGCGCCCTTTGGCTGGTGCTTGCGCTCGCTCCCACCGGGCTGTCCGCCCAGCATGAGGGGCACGTGCCGGCTGAGCCGGCCCGAGCCGGACAGGTCGGCCTGGCGGCGCATGGCATTCCGCTGGTGACCCGCGCAACACCGACTGCGGCCCGCCAGCACCTCACCGAGGGGTACCTCAGCCAACCGGCGCTGATGGCGACCGCAACGGCGGCTGGAGGGCGGGTCGAGGGGATGGCGATGGTCAACCTCGAGGGGCTCACGCTCCAGCGTGGCGAGCTGACGACGGGTACGTACGGCGAGGGGTATGTGGACCGGCGCCACCCGCATGCGTACCTGCACGAGGTTGTAGGAACGGTGCGAACCAGGCCGGCGAGCCGGCACCAGCTCTCGCTGTCGGCAGGACGCGGCTTTGCGTCGTTCGGAAGCGACGACCCGATGGTGCGCCCATTCGTGAAGTATCCGGTGAACCACCACCTGGCGCAGGTGCTCGAGCGCGCGATGGTCACCGGTGCCGCGCGGCTCTCGATCGTCGGCGTGGAGGTGAGCGTCTTCAACGGCGACGAGCCGGCCAACTCCAGTGACCTTCCCTCGATGCACCGCTTCGGCGACTCGTGGGCGGCACGCCTGACGTTCTATCCCGTCACTGGGGTGGAGCTCTCAGCGAGCCATGCCTCCGTGGAATCGCCCGAAGTCCGGGGCGGCTTTGGCGTGGACGCGCGCAAGTGGCACGCGGCGGCCAGGGTCGAGCGTGGACGGCTGTACGGACTCGCCGAGTGGGCGGGGACGACGGACGTGGACGATGGTCGCCGCGGCGCCTCCTACGGCTCGGCGCTCGCCGAGGCGGCATATGGGTGGGCGCGGAGCCGCGTCGCGCTGCGGCTCGAGCAGACCGCCCGCCATGAGGAGGAGCGACTGGAGGATCCCTTCCGGACGCCCCCGAGCACCGGGGACCCGCACCAGCTGGCGGTGACGCGGTGGACGACTGTGACGGCCGGCGCCTCGCACGAGGTTGGAACGTGGTGGGGACTCAGGGCCGCGCCCTTCGTCGAGGTCGCGGTCTCCCGCGTCGCCCTCCGCGCCGGTATCCTCTTCGACCCGGACGCATTCTATGGCGCTCGCGCGCTGGCGATGCTGTCTGCGGGGGTTCGCCTTTCTGCGGGCGCGTGGCACGGCCGCATGGGCCGCTACGGCGTTGCCGCGACCACACCTCACGCCGGCCACTGATGCCCACCTCGTTGCTCCGATCGCTCGCCTGCCTTGTGGTCGCCGCGCTCGCCGCGTGCGGCGATCCGCCAGCGCCGACGGGAATCGACACGACGCCGGTCGTCATCAGATCCGACTCGGTGCGCTGTCCATTCACCAGTGCGCAGCAGTCGCTGGAGGTGCTCGGCTGCGGCGTCGCCGTGCGCGGGCCGTGGACGGCCGAAGTGGCGGTGCACGGCGCGCGTGCGTATACGACGACGTACGCATCGAGCACGATCAACCGCGGCAACTACGTCAACATCTGGGACGTGACCGGCAACACGCCGGTCCTGGTGGACACGCTCGCCATTCCCGGCGAGGTGGCGCGCACGAGCGACATCTCCATTTCCGACGACGGCGCGCTGATGGTGGTGTCCACGGAAACTGCGGGCACGCTCGCCATCTACGAGTTGTCGGGACCCACGAAGCCGCGGCTGCTCACGCTGTATGTCGTTCCGGGGGTTGGGAGCCCTGGAATTCACACGGCGAAGTTCGCGCGCGTGGCCGGTACGCAGTATGTCTTTGCACAGGCGACGTCGGCTGCACGCGGCGTCAGCATCATCGACGTCTCGGTGCCAACGGCACCCCGCGTGGTGGGGATGATCGCCGCCGCCAACTACATCCATGATGTGTTCGTGCGCGACGGCCGCGCCTTCGTCGCCGACTGGGATGCCGGCGTCGGCATCTGGGACATCGGCGGCGGCGGGCGTGGCGGCAGCGTCACCGCACCGGTGCTGATCAGCCGCGCGGCCACCCTGGGCGGCAATGCGCACAACGTATGGTGGTTTCATGATCCCACCGTGTCGTCGGCGACGACACGAGCCCGCTACCTCTTCGTCGGCGAGGAGCAGGGAGGGATCATCGGCGTGTCCTCGGCCGGTGACCTGCACGTGATCGACATCAGCGACATCGCCGCACCGCGCGAGGTGGCGATCTATCGCGTGGACGGCGCCGGGGCACACAACTTCTGGATGGACGAGGCACGCGGCTACCTCTATGCGGCGTTCTACAACGGCGGCGTGCGTGTCCTCGACGTTCGCGGTGACCTCGGCGGCTGCACGGCAGCGCAGCGCCATCCGGTGGGACCCTGCGACCTTCGGCTGATGGGGCGCGAGCGCGCGGTCGCGCTCACCGGCGGCGGGGCGTACATCTGGGGCGTACAGGGGAGCGGGTTCCCGCTCGCCGACGCCATCTACGCATCCGACATGCGCCATGGCCTCTGGAAATTCAAGGCGGTGACCCGCTGACCGGGGCGGCGGAGCACCACCTGCGGGTCGCCCGGACGGCCCGCTACCACACGCTCGGCGGCGACGTGCCCGATCCGCGCGAGGTGTGGCTCGCGCTGCACGGCTACGGGCAGCTCGCGGCGCGCTTCATCCGTCACCTCGCGCCGCTCGCCGACGGAACGAGATTGATCGTCGCGCCGGAGGCGCTCTCGCGCTTCTACCTCGAGCATCCGGCGACGGCGGGCAGTGCGCACACCCGCGTCGGCGCGACGTGGATGACGCGCGAGGACCGCGTGGCGGAGATCGCCGACCAGGTCGAGTACCTCGACGCCGTGTGCGACACCGTCCTCGCGCCACCCGGTGGGCATCGGCCACGCCTGCACGTCATCGGGTTCTCTCAGGGGGTCGCGACGGCGACGCGGTGGCTGGCGAATGGCCGGACTCGCGCGGCGCACCTCGTCCTGTGGTCGGGGCGCATCCCGGCCGACCTGTTCCCGATGCCGGATGACCATCCCTTGCGCCACCTGCGCATCGACGTCGTCACCGGCGCCCACGATCCGCTTGCCACGACTGACGTGCTCGATGAGCAGCGCGAGCTGGTGCAACGGAACGGGCTCGCGGTCACCGGGCATCGCCATGCGGGCGGTCACCGCATCGACGGGCCCACGCTGCTGCAGGTTGCTACCGCCGCTTTCGATCGATGAAGCGCTGCAGGTCGCGGCGGTCCTTCTTCGTGGGCCGCCCGCGCTCCTCGTAGACGAACGCCGCCGGCGCCATTCGCAGTGTTTCGCGCAGGCGTTCGCGCACCGCGATGCTTTCCGCCGTCTCCTCGTAGAGTGCCTGGGCCGCCGCCGCCGATCCACGCCGCTCGCCAAGGCCGCGCACCGTCACGATGTGCTCAACGGGGGGCAAGCGCACCCGGACCACGTCGCCATGCCTCACGAGCTTCGACGGCTTCACGCTCTCGCCATTCACATCGACCTTGCCGCCATCCACTGCCTCGGTGGCGGCCGAGCGGGTCTTGTAGAACCGGGCTGCCCACAGCCACTTGTCGAGGCGGACCTTTCCGTCGTCGGAAGCCATGAAGCAAATCTATCCGCGGGTAGGTTGCAGGCATGGCCATGGCACCCTGCACTCCGTACGGGGGGGAGGGTGACCCAGCGGTGTCGGGACCTCAGGATCCGCCGGCCGGACTCCTGCCGCGTGCGGCAACCGTCCACCGCTCGACCTCCTCGCCATCGCGGATCCCGATCATCTCGTCGAAGAGGTGGACGGCGACGCACACGTGATTGGGGACGACGCGGACACGCTCGCCCACCCGCGGAATCCACGAGGTGTGCGAGAGATCGAGGATGCCGTGCTCCTCCGACATCGCGCGCACCGTTACTTCGGGCCGGTCGAGCAGCGCGCCGAATCCCTCGCCGGGCGCGCCGCGCACCGGCTCGCGGCCGATCGACTTCACACCGGCGTCGATCACGGCCTGCCCCGGGACCGCCGTGCTCACGACAGTCGCGAGCACCGTGAACGCGCATTCCTCCCAGCTGCATGCCCCGATGACGGCGGTCGTGCGGTCGTTGTAGACGTACGTGCCCGGCCTGATCTCGGTGACCGGGCCCATCTCGTGCGAGCGCCAGATCGTCGGCGTCGAGCCCCCGCTGACGACCGGAGGCCGGAGGCCGGCCGCCGTGAATGCCTCTACCGCCCGCTCGACCTCGCCTGCGACGACGGCGAGCGCCGCGTCCTGGTCGCCAACTCCCTGCCTGATGTGCCCGGGGTAGAACGCGAGCCCCGCAAATTCCAGCGCCGGTGCGTCCGCGGCCCGCCGGGCGATGGCCACCGCATCCGCCGCCGACGCGACACCCACCCGTCGCATGCCCAGGTCCATTTCCACGTACACGTGCACCGTGCGCCCCGCTCCTGCGGCCGCGCGCGCCATCGTGTCCACGGCGTGGAGGGAGTCGAGCGCGACGGTCACGCGGCCTGCCGCCAGGGCCGCGAGCCGGTCGGCGCGGTGCGGGTCGACCGGGGGATAGGCCACCAGCAGGTCGCCGGAGACGGCCTGCATCACCTCGGCCTCACGTGGGGTGGCGCAGGTGAGCCCGTCGGCGCCCCGTTCTACCTGCATGGCGGCGATTCGCGCGCTCTTGTGCGTCTTGACGTGCGGCCGCAGGGCAAGGCCGTGCGACCGGGCGTAGGTTGCGGCCCGGTCGAGGTTGCGCTCCACCCGGTCGAGATCGACCAGGGGCACCGGAGTCTCGAGATGGCTGAACATGTCCCAATGTACGCGGGCCAGTCGGCGCCCCGGGGGTTTGGCGTGCCGTTTCTGCCGCCCGGGTCGTCGAGCATTCAATGGTGAGTACGATTGTTCAGCTGGGCGGCGTGCTCGTGCTCGCCGGCCTGTTCGTGCTGCTGCGGCGGTTCGTATTGCGGCGCGCGTATTTCTCTGCGTGGACGTCGGCGTGGCTTGCGCTGACGGCGGCGCTCACGGCGATCGTCGCCCGCCACAACGTGCTGCCTGCGATGGCTGGCGGCGCGGTCGCCGACGGCGACATCAGCGTGCGGATCGTCTATTACGTGTACCAGCTTGCGAAGCTCGCCACGTTCGCCTGGTTCGTGGATGGCACGCGCACTTACGTCGCCGGACGCCGGGGGCTCGGCCGGTCACGGGTGTTGTGGACCGGCGTGCTGCTCTACGCCATCGCCTCCGTCACCCTGTCGAAGGACCAGGCGATGGTCGTCGTGTGGCAGGCGCCGCTC
>JACDHQ010000349.1 GCA_013820975.1 Gemmatimonadaceae bacterium | reverse complement strand
CGATGAAGGAGCCCCACTGGCTCAACGGCAACTACGAGCCGATCGACTACGAGGCCCAGAGCTACTACTCGGCGCCGAAGTCGGTGAAGCCGCTGCAGTCGCTCGACGAGGTGGACCCCGAGCTGCTGCGCACCTACGAGAAGCTCGGCATCCCGCTGTACGAGCAGAAGGTGCTGGCCGGTGTGGCCGTGGATGCGATCTTCGACTCAGTGTCGGTCGGCACGACGATGAAGGCCGAGCTCGCGGCGCACGGGATCATTTTCTGCTCGTTTGGCGAGGCGCTCCAGGAGCACCCGGAGCTGGTGCGGAAGTACCTGGGCTCCGTGGTGCCGTACAGCGACAACTTCTATGCGGCGCTCAATGCCGCCGTGTTCTCCGATGGGTCATTCGTGTACATCCCGAAGGGGGTGCGCTGCCCCGTCGAGCTCAGCACCTACTTCCGCATCAACGCCCAGAACACGGGGCAGTTCGAGCGCACGCTCATCATTGCCGACGAGGGCTCCTACGTGAGCTACCTCGAGGGCTGCACGGCGCCCAAGCGCGCGACGACCCAGCTGCACGCGGCCGTCGTCGAGCTCGTGGCGCTCAAGGACTCGCAGATCAAGTACTCGACCGTGCAGAACTGGTACGCGGGCGACGAGGAGGGCAAGGGCGGGATCTACAACTTCGTCACCAAGCGCGGCAAGGCGGCGGAGAATGCGAAGATCTCGTGGACGCAGGTGGAGACCGGCAGCGCGATCACATGGAAGTACCCGAGCGTGATCCTGCAGGGCGACAACTCGGTCGGTGAGTTCTACTCCGTGGCGGTCGTGAACAACATGCAGCAGGCCGACACGGGCACGAAGATGATCCACATCGGCCGCAACACGAAGTCCACGATCGTCAGCAAGGGGATCTCGGCGGGCCGAGGGCAGAACTCGTATCGCGGCAAGGTCAAGGTGATGCCGAGGGCGGACGGGGCGCGCAACTACACGCAGTGCGACTCGATGCTCGTCGGCAACCGCTGCGGGGCGCACACCTTCCCCTACGTGGAAGTGGGCAACAACAGCGCGGTGATCGAGCACGAGGCGTCGACGTCGAAGATCGGGGAGGACCAGATCTTCTACCTGAAGCAGCGCGGCATCAGCGCCGAGCAGGCCGTGTCGATGATCGTGAGCGGGTTCTGCAAGGAAGTCTTCCAGGAGCTGCCGATGGAGTTTGCGCTCGAGGCGCAGCAGCTGCTGGGCATCACCCTGGAAGGAAGCGTCGGGTAAACAAAGCGGCTATCAGCCATCAGCCATCAGCTATCAGTCGCATCTCGTATCTCGCATCTCGCATCTCGCATCTCGCATCTGTTCCGAATAAATGTCCCTACTCGAAATCAACGACCTGCACGCCACCGTCGGCGGAAGTGAAATCCTGCGCGGCATCACCCTCACGGTGAACGCGGGCGAGGTGCATGCGATCATGGGCCCCAACGGCTCGGGCAAGAGCACGCTCGCGCAGGTGCTGGCCGGGCACCCATCCTACGAGGTGACGTCGGGCTCGATCACCTACGACGGCCAGGACCTGCTGGCGATGGAGGCCGAGGTACGCGCCCAGCAGGGGGTGTTCCTCGCCTTCCAGTATCCGGTGGAAATTCCGGGTGTCTCGAACGCGTATTTCCTGCGGGCGGCGTACAATGCGCTGCGCGAGGCGCGCGGCGAGGAGGAGATCGACCCGCTCGAGTTCGCGGACCTCATGGAGGAGCGGCTCAAGGTCGTCGAGATGGATCCGGCGATGCTGACGCGGTCGGTGAACATGGGATTCTCTGGCGGCGAGAAGAAACGCAACGAGATCCTCCAGATGGCGGTGCTGGCGCCGAGACTGGCGGTGCTCGACGAGACCGACTCCGGCCTCGACATCGACGCGCTCCGCATCGTGGCCGACGGGGTGAACAAGCTCCGGCGCCCCGACTCGGCGACGATCATCGTGACGCACTACCAGCGGCTGCTCAACTACATCGTTCCCGACCATGTGCACGTGCTCGCCCAGGGGCGGATCGTGAAGTCGGGGGGCAAGGAACTCGCGCTGGAGCTGGAGGAGCGCGGCTACGACTGGCTCAACGAGACGGCGGGCGCAGGAGCCGTGGCGTGACGACGGCCGTGCAGGACCGCCGGGCCACTCCCCCGACGAGCGGGCGCGCGCCAGAGGCGTACGTCCGCGACTTCGATGCGACGCTGGCGGCAACCGCCCACCAGCCGGCGTGGGTGACGGCGCTGCGGCGTGCCGGGCACGCATCGCTCGTGAAGCATGGCTTCCCGACGACGAAGAACGAGGACTGGCACTTCACGAGCGTCGCCGCGATCGCCGAGTCGGACTTCCTCGCGATGACGGCCCCCGGAGGCGACGTGACGGCAGCCGACGTCGCGCGCTTCGGCTTCGGCCAGTCGGAGTGGCACACGATGGTGTTCGTGAACGGCCACTTCGATGGGTCGCTGTCGTCGCTCGACCGGCTCCCGGCCGGCATCCGGGTGCTCCCGCTTGCGCAGGCGATCGCCGAGATCCCCGACCTCGTCGAGCGCCATCTCGGCCGCGTGACGGCCATGGACGGCCAGGCGGAGGCATTCACGGCGCTCAACGCGATGTACATGACCGATGGGGCGGTGATCCACGTCGCCGCCGATACCGTCGTCCGCGAGCCGGTGCATCTGCTCTTCCTCACCGACGCGATGGCGGCCCGGGGGATCATCCACCCGCGCAACCTCGTCGTCTGCGACCGGCACGCGAAGGCGACGGTAATCGAGTCGTATGCCGCCACCGGCGACGCCCACTACTTCACCAACGCGGTGACCGAGGCGGTGGTCGCCGACGGCGCGACGCTGACGCACCTCAAGCTGCAGCGCGAAAGCAGTCGCGCCTTCCACGTGAGCACGACCGACGCGGCGCAGGGGCGGGACAGCCACTTCGTCTCGTTCTCATTCGGCGTCGGGGCCGACCTCTCGCGATCGAACGTCTTCACCCGGCTCGCCGGTGCGGGGTGCGGTGCAACGCTCAACGGGCTGTACCTGCTCGATGGCGCCCAGCACATGGACCACCAGACGAACATCGTGCACGTGGAACCCAACTGCTACAGCCGCGAGCTGTACAAGGGGATCCTCGACGGCCGCTCACACGGCGTGTTCAACGGCAAGGTGTACGTGTTTCCCGAGGCGCAGAAGACCGACGGCAAGCAGACGAACAACACGCTGCTCCTCAGCGAGACCGCGCACATCGACACCAAGCCGCAGCTCGAGATCTTCGCCGATGACGTGAAGTGCACGCACGGCGCGACGATCGGCCGCCTCGACGAGATGGCGCTCTTCTACATGAAGAGCCGCGGGATCGGCAACGAGTTCGCGCGCCAGCTGCTGACCTATGCCTTTGCCGCCGATGCGCTCGAGACGATCGAGCTCGAGGCCGTGCGCGACGGCCTCGAGGAGCTGGTGCTCAGGCGGTATACCGCCTGACAGCGATCGGCTATCAGCTATCCGCTATCCGCTTGTTCGGACTCGGCCTGGCGGCCGAAGTCATGTGAGGTACGCGCTGCACGTGGTTGTTCCAGATCGGCGCCGCCGCGCGGCGCAGTCCTTTTTAGCCGATAGCAGATAGCCGATAGCCGATAGCTGATGAATACCGACGCCCTCTACCAGGAAGTCATCCTCGACCACAACCGGCGTCCCCGCAACTACGGGGCGCTGGAGGGGGCAAATCGCGAGGTCGCGCAGCGCAACCCGCT
>JACDHQ010000348.1 GCA_013820975.1 Gemmatimonadaceae bacterium | reverse complement strand
ACCTTCCGTTCCTTCCGTTCGCAATGCTCCTCGGGGGCTCGCTCAGCGCCGATGCGCAGGCCTCGCTGCGTCCGGCGCCGAGCAGCCGCGCAACCGCAGAAGTGACCCTGAGCTATCCCCGCGACTCGGCACCCGCTGGTGCCACGCCGGTGGCGATCCGGCTCGAGTACGGTCAGCCTCACCTGCGCGGCCGCGCGATCAACACGGACAGCCTCGTGCCATACGACAAGCCGTGGCGAACCGGCGCGAATGCGTCGACGACGTTGACGACCGGCGTCGATCTGACCATCGGTGGACAATCGGTTCCCAAGGGCACGTACGTGCTGTGGACGCTGCCAAGCGCATCCTCATGGCAGCTCATCATCCAGCGGAGCGAGGCCCCGGGCACGATGCAGTCGGCCATGCAGTACGACACGGCAAACGACATCGCGCGCGTTGACCTTGCGCGGACGGCGCTCGCCACCCCGGTCGAGAGCCTGACCATGACGCTCATTCCGTCCACCGCCCCGGGCGCGGCGCGTGGCGAGCTGCGCATCGCATGGGGAAGCACGATGCTGTCGACAGACTGGACGGTGCGGTGATGTACTGGCGCCCGCGTTCCTGCGGTGACCCCTATGTCGTCTGGACCATCAGGTCGCAGGCAAACAGCGTGGCTGTGACGATTCCCCTGGATAGCTGAACGTGCAAGGGCGTACATGACTGCACCTGCAGGAGAGGACGACGGCTTCGAGCCACTCTCGACGTATCGCGAGTACCCGCCGGAGGAGATGGCCGCCCGTGCATCTGCCTTTGCCGACGAGATGCACCGGCGGCGCACCACGCGCCACTTCAGCGAGCGGCCGGTGGCGCGCGAGGTCATCGAGCACTGCATCCGCGCGGCCGGCACTGCGCCGAGCGGGGCGCATCAGCAGCCATGGCACTTCGTGGTGCTGAGCGACGCGGCAATCAAGCGCCGGGTGCGCCAGGCGGCCGAAGCAGCGGAGCGGGAGTTCTACGCCACGGCTCCCGCCGAGTGGCTCGATGCGCTGAAGCCGCTTGGGACCGATGCCGACAAGCCCTACCTCGAGGCAGCGCCATACCTGATCGCCATTTTTGCGAAACGCTACGGCATCAACGCCGATGGATCGCGCTGTACCCACTACTACGTCAGCGAGTCCGTCGGCATCGCGACGGGGCTGCTGATCGCGGCGCTGCACCATGCGGGCCTCGCCACGCTGACGCACACGCCCAACCCGATGGGCTTCCTCCGCGAGGCACTCGGCCGGCCTGAAAACGAGAAGGCTGTGATGCTGGTCGTGGCAGGCTACCCTGCGGACGGCGCGCGCGTGCCGCGGTTGCGGCGGAAGGACCCGGAGGACATCGGCACGTTCCTGTAATCGCGCGCCGCGGCAGCGAACTCGTGGAACAGACGCCGCGCGCGAACATCGCCGTCGGTCAGCGCCTCCGGATGCCACTGCACCGCCACGAGGTAGCTCGTCTCGTTCCCCTCGAGTGCCTCGATCAGACCGTCCGTGGCGTGGGCCGTTGCGGTGAGTCCCTCACCGAGCTCCTTCACTCCCTGGTGATGCATGCTGTTCACCGGCAGCGCGCCCGCGCCGAACACGCTCGCGATCCGCGATCCGTCGGCGATCTGCACCTCGTGCGCCAGGTAGTCCCGGGTGTGCGCCGCCCCACCGTACGGGAAGTAGTCGTGCTTGATCGACTTGGGCCGCTGCTCCGCGAGATCCTGAAAGAGCGAGCCGCCGGCGGCCACATTGATGATCTGCATGCCGCGGCACACGCCGAGCACCGGCTTGTGATCGGCAATCGCCCAGCGCGCGAGGAGCATCTCCACCCGGTCGCGTTCGCGGTCGGTCCGGTCGCACAGCGGGTGCGGATCGGTTCCGTACGAGACGGGGTCGATGTCGGCGCCGCCCGGCAGGAACACCCCGTCGAGCTGTTCGTAGATGCCGCGAATCGTCGTGTCGTCCACCAGCGGTACCATCCACGGGAGCGCACCGGCCGCCTCGAGCGTGACGATGTAGCGCTGGCTCATCACCCACGACGGCGGGATTGCGGCCGACACGCCGCCAAGGCTCTGGAGCGTCTGCGTCGGAATCCCGATGACGGGACGCGGGGCGGGGATTGTCTGCGGAATGGCCATCTGCATGCAGGCTACAACGTGGAGCGCGCCGGAGCCGATCGTGCACGTTCGGCAAACCGGGACACGATGTCGGGCCGCACCCCTTCCGCGGTTTCCGATATGAGCTGATCAACGACAGCGAACAGGCTGCCCGTTCGATCAAAGATAGCGACCTGGCGGTCGGCGCTCGTGCCGTTCCTGAGAATCTCGAACGCGCCTTCCACTTCCTTCCGGCTGCCAAGCTCGTCGAGCACGTCATCCAGGAACCAGCGCAGCATCTCCTCGATCAGGTCGCGCGCCGGCAGCTCCACGCCCTTGCCGAAGTCGATCAGCTTGCCCTCGAGCCCGAACCGCACGGCGCGCCACTTGTTCTCGTCGATCAGCGGGCTGGTATACAGGCGAAAGGTCAGATTGTCGCGGCGCAGCCGCCAGATCTTGCAGATGATCGCCTGGATGATGGCGGCAATCGCCACCGCCTCGTCCACGCGCGTACAGACGTCACAGACGCGGAACTCGAGGGTCGGAAAGAGATGGTGCGGCCGCACGTCCCACCAGATCTTCGACGCATTGGGGATGCTCCCCGTATTCACCAGCGTCGACAGCAGCTCATCGTACTCCGCCGCGTTCCGCAGGATGGGCGGCACGCCCGTGCGCGGGAAGTTGCGAAAGATGATGCTCCGGTACGACTTGAGCCCGGTGCGCCTTCCCTGCCAGAACGGGGAGCTGGTTGAGAGCGCCAGCACATGCGGAAGCAGGTATCGCGACACGTTCATGGCGTGGATCAGGAACTCCTTGTCCTCGATGCCGACGTGAATGTGGGTCCCGAAGATCAGGAGCTGCTGCGCGAGATCCTGGAGGTCCTGCTTGACGCCGGCATAGCGCTCGAGGGGCGTGATCTCCTGCTTTGTCCAGCAGGAGAAGGGGTGCGTGCCCGCCGCCGCGATCACGAGGTCGTTCTTCGCCGCGAGATCCATCACGAGGCCCCGCAGGCGCACGAGCTCCGCACGCAGCTCGGCAGGCGTCTGGCAGACGGCGCTCCCGATTTCGACCATGCTCTGGTGCAACTCCGGCTTGACCTCGCCGAGCACCATGTGATCGCCCTTCAGGATCTCGGTGATGTACGAGCGGAGCTCGCGCGTCTCCGGATCGATGATCTGGTATTCCTCTTCGATCCCTATCGTCAGCGACGGGGCTTTCATCGGACCTCGCGGCTATCTCGGTTCAATCACGAACGTTGGCGTTTGGCTCCCGCCGCCGGCCGTCACGTTGAGCAGGGCGGCGGTCGAGAGCCGGCTCAGATATCCCTCGGTAAAGGCAGCATACGCCGCGTACGGCGCAGTGTCCACCATGCGGTCGGCGACCTGGACCCGTCCGTCGACGACACTCGGATATGGTTCGAACGGCAGCGTGATGCGCTCCTGGACGATATACGGCTCCGCGAGGGCCAGCGCCATGCTGGCGTTCCACGCGGCGTCCTCCACCTCCCAGCCGAGGACGATGCCCTTGCCGCCGTACTCATCGTTCGGCTTGAGGACCAGCCGCTCGCGATTGTCCCGCATCCACTCGAGCAGGTCGATGCGATGCCCATCGTGGGTCGTCCGGCGCTCCTCGACGA
>JACDHQ010000347.1 GCA_013820975.1 Gemmatimonadaceae bacterium | reverse complement strand
CCGTTTGCCGATGGCCCGGGCGTCCGCATCGTCGTGCACGCCACGCCGGCCGGCCGGCTGCCTGTCGTCACCACGCGCGCCCGTTCGGACTTCGAGCTGCTCATCCGCGCGCTCACGCGGCGCAACGAGCCGCAGCAGATCCCGCGCTCGATGGGTGCGTGCATCGTCGGCGGCTACAACAACTGGTCTCGAATCGCGGACCTGCGAGCCGGCTGGGCGGCGCGCCAGCGGCTGATCGGCGCGCCCGACGACCAAGCGGCATGGGAGCGCGAGTTCCAGCGCATCGTCCCCCAGCGCGACCTCTACCAGGATCGCTTCGTCATCCTCAGCACGGGGCCGTACAGCGGCACGCCGGCCGAGGCGCTGGGGCTGGAGGCCGCCGAATGGCTGCAGCTGTCGCACGTGATCCGCCTCGAGCACGAGTGCGCGCACTACGTCACGCGCCGGGTGCTTGGGTCCATGCGCAACTCGCTGCTCGATGAGCTGATCGCCGACTACACCGGCATCGTGGCGGCCCGCGGGCGCTTCGTGCCGGAGTGGCTCCTGCATTTCATGGGCGTGGAAGGCGAAGCGTTCCGGAGCGACGGGCGCCTCGCGAACTACCGCGGCACACCGGCACTCGGCGACGAGGCATTTGCCGTCCTCCGGCATCTCGTGAGGGCGGCGGCGCGGACGCTCGACGCCTTTGACGAGATGATCCGCGGCGGCCACGCGCCGCGCGAGGAGCCGCGGTCACCCGACGACGTTGCGGCGGCCATCCTCACGCTCGCGGCGGCGGGGCTCGAGCACCTGACGACGCCCGATGCGGCCGAGGCGCTCCATGCGGCGTACATGACACGCGTGGAGCCGCGCTACGCGACGGCCTGAGCTCAGGTCGTGAAGTAGAGCACGTCCTCGAGCCGGGCGCGGTATCGCCGGCTGCAGTGCACGTGCGTGCCGTCGTGAAGCACGAGGGTGAGGTCCCCGTGCCCGTGCGCCTCCACGGCCACGATCTTCGTGCCGTTCACGATTGCCGATCGGTGCACGCGCACGAACACGGCGGGGTCGAGCACCTCGCGTTCCAGGGTCGCCAGCGTCCTGGTGAGGATGCGCGGGCGCTTCTGCACGTACACCCGCGAGTAGTTGCCGTCGGCCTCGATCCAGTCCACGTCCGCCACCCGGACCACCGCGTACTGTCCGCCGGTCCGGATGGCGATCGCCTCGGGATGGGTGCCTCGCCGGTGATCCTGGACGTGCTCAAGCAGCCCGCGCAGGCGCGGGTCCGCGGTCCGCCTGGCCGCTCCCTGGCGGTCGCGCGCGCCGACCGGCGCACGCACGCGGTCGACGGCGGCGAGAAATCGTGACTCGTCGAACGGCTTGAGCAGGTAGTCCAGCGCGTACGACTCGAACGCGCGCACGCCGAACTCCGAGTAGGCGGACGTGAAGATGACCGGCGGCATGCGATCGAGGCCGATCTCGGCGATCACGCCGAAGCCGTCGAGCCGCGGCATCTCGACGTCGAGAAAGACGAGGTCGACCTGGCCAGCCGACAGCGCGTCCACCGCCTCGCGCCCGTCGGCGCATTCGCCGATCACCGCCAGGCCGCCCGCGCGCTCGGAGAGGTCGCGCAGCCGCTGGCGCGCGCGGAGATCGTCGTCCACCACGAGTACCCCTATCGCCGCCGTCATCAGTCGGCCGCGAAGTCGAGTCCCGGACTGCCGGCATCGCGGCTCGGGATGCGCACGCGAGCCACCGTGCCTCCCGACTCGCCGCGTGAGAGCTCGAGGCCCGCCTGCGGTCCATACAGCCCGCTCAACCGTGCACGCGTGTTCGTGAGCCCCACGCCGCGCCGCCCATCCGCGGTGCCGCTCCCGTCGCCGGGAGTGAACCCAACGCCGTCGTCACGCACGACGAGCTGGAGCTCCCGGTCGGTGCAGTGCGCCTCCACGTCGATCCGCCCGGCACGTGCTCGGTGGCCGAGTCCGTGCTTTACCGCGTTCTCCAGCAGCGGCTGGAGGATCATTTGCGGCACGCGGCGGTCGAGCGCCGTCTCCTGCACGCTCCACCGGATGTCGAGCGGCCGGCCCATGCGTGCATGCTCCACCGCGATGAAGCTCCGGAGCGTGACCAGCTCCTCCCGCAACGTGACTTCATGGCTCCGCGTGCGTGATACCGCGCCGCGCAGCAGCACACCGAGGTCGGCGAGCACGCGCAGCGCTGCCGCCCGGTCGGTGTGGACGAGCGATGACACGACGCCGAGTGCATTGCCAATGAAGTGCGGGTTGAGCTCAGCTTGCAGCGTGCGTAGCTCCGCGCTCGCCGCACGGTGACGCTCCTCCTCCAGCCGCAACTGCAGCCGCAGCCGGCTCCCTTGCGTCCACCTGGCCCTCCGCATCGCCGCCTGCGCCTGGTAAATGCCGATCACCGCGAGATGGAACATCGTCTCGCTCATCATTCGCATCGCGACGTGGAACAGGACCAGGCTGCTCGTGATGGCAGCGCCGGCCGCTGGATCGGCGAGAACGACCGCCGTGAGTTGCAGGAGTGCAGTCGCAACGCCGAACGTGAGTCCAGTCCGCAGGTGCAGTGAAAGCGCCTGTTTCGATGCAGCACGCGACGCGAGCCTGCGCATCAGCATGATGGCGATCACGACGGCCGCGAGGCGCAGCGTCGCCGACACCATCGCCGACGCGAGCGCGCCGGCGGGTTCCACCGGGAACTGCAGCACCTCCCCCGTCCGAATGCGCCCGGAGTACGCCAGTGCTGCCAGCGCTGCCCAGCCGGCGACCATCACGCCAATGCGCACCAGGGCAATTCGCCAGGAGCGCCGTGGCGAACCGGCCATCGGAGGGGCGACTGCCGCTTCCGGCGTCCCGTGCCCCGGGCTGCCTGGCATGTTCGACGGCAGCTCTTCGTCGTCGAGCCGGGTGGCGCCAGCGGACATGGGCACGGCGCCAGGGCTGTTCTCGTCGCGCCACGGAAGCGTGAGGCGCGCCTCGATGCAGTGCGGAGCGGCGGTACAGAGCTCGAGCCGCGCCGCCGCGCCGTAGAGTTCCTGCAGGCGCGCGCGGACGTTCGACAGGCCGATACCCGTGCCGGGCGGAACCGCACCGACGGGGGCCGCATCCTCCGGACAGCCGTGACCGATGGAGAGCACGAGCTCTGTGCCGCTGCGACCGCCGCGCCGCGCCGTGACGCGCAGCGTTCCGCCGCCGTGCGGTGCCAGCCCGTACTTCACGGCGTTTTCCACGAGCGGATGGAGGATCATGTCCGGCACGAGCGCCTCGCCCGCGCCGCGCGCGATGTCGCGCACCACGCGCAGGTTGCCAGCCAGTCGCAGCCGTTCGTATTCGAGCACCGGCTCGAGCCCCTCGAGCTCCTCGTCGAGTGTCAGCTCATGGGCGCCGCGTCGCCCGAGCCGCCCGAGCATGGCGCCGACCTGGCCCAGCGTGCGTTGGGCAGCCACGGGATCGGACTCGAGCAGCGCGCCGACGCTCGCCAGCGCGTTGCCGAGAAAATGCGGATTGAGCTCGGCCTTGAGGGCGTGCAGTTCGGCCTCGGTGCGCCGCCGCCGCGACGCAGCCAGCTCCACGCCGAGGGTGGCTCGCGCCAGTTCCATCCGGCGATGCGCCATCGTCCGCCGTGCGACCTCCAGCACCACCGCGAACACGGCGTACCCGGCCACGGCGAACACGGTCGTGGAGACGATCGTCGCGCCGTCGGGAAGGGCGGACGGCGAGATGCGCGAGAGGAGGAACTGTATCAGG
>JACDHQ010000346.1 GCA_013820975.1 Gemmatimonadaceae bacterium | reverse complement strand
ACACTCGACATTGCCGTTCCACGGTGGCGCCCCGCCACTTTCCCGGCGCTCGACACCCGACATTGCCGTTCCACGGTGGCGCCCCGCCACTTTCCCGGCGCCGACCCACTCGACTTTGCCGTTCTACGGTGCCCCGCCACTCTGACCTCCTTCGCCAGTCAATGTTACGTTCTCCGGCATGCATCTCCTCCCCCTGGGCGACAAGGCCTTCCTGATCGAGCTTGGCGGGGGGATGACGGCAGAGACGCTGTCGCGTGTGCGGGCGGCGATCGCCCGGCTCGATGCGGCGGCGATCGACGGGGTGACCGACGTCGTCGCAGGATACTCGAGCATCGCGGTGCACTTCGAGCCGCTCGTCGCGCGGCGCGCGGCGATGGAGGTGATGCTTCGGGAGGCGCTGCAGGTGCACATCGACGTCGCCGTGACTGCGACTGAGCGCATCGTCGAAGTCCCGGTGCGGTACGGCGGGGAAGGGGGCCCCGATCTCGACCTGGTGGCGACGCATCACGGGATGTCGGCGGACGACGTCATCGCGCTGCACACGGCGCCCACCTACACCGTGCACATGATCGGCTTCGTGCCGGGATTTCCCTACCTCGGCGGCCTGGACCCCCAGCTGGCAACACCTCGGCGCGAGACGCCGCGCACCGCGGTGCCGGCGGGAAGCGTGGGCATCGGCGGCGCGCAGACCGGCGTGTATCCAATGGAGTCACCCGGCGGGTGGCAGCTCATCGGACATACGGAGACGAAACTGTTCGATGTGGCGCGCGCGGCGCCGTCGCTGCTGCGAGTGGGTGATCGCGTGCGCTTCGTGGCGGTTGGACGCTGATGCGCGACCGTCGCCGCTTGCGCGAAACGATGCGCCTCATGGGGATGGGCGCGCGATGATCCGCGTGCTGCGCGCCGGCGCGTACACGACCGTGCAGGATCGCGGGCGCCGAGGCTGGCAGCGCGACGGCGTCCCGGTGGGTGGAGCGATGGACGATGCTGCGCTGCGACTCGCCAACGCGCTGGTGAACAACCCGCCGAACGCCGCCGTGCTCGAGGCGACGCTGCGCGGGCCGACGCTCGCGTTCGAGGTCGATTCGTATGTCGCCATCACCGGTGCCGACATGGATGCACGCATCGACGACCGCCGCCTCGCCACCTGGTGGGCTGCGCCAATCCGCGCGGGACAGACGCTGACGCTCGACATGTCACGCGCCGGCTGCCGGAGCTACATCGCGATCCAGGGCGGCATCGACGTGCCCGTGGTGCTCGGTAGCCGTTCGACCTACGTGCGCGCTGCGCTCGGTGGACTCGACGGACGAGCGCTGAAGCGTGGTGACATGCTCTCCGTGATGTCGCCGGGTGCGGAGGGTCCGAGCCTGTCGCGCGGGATCGACATCCGGCACCTCGACCTGCAGCGCGAAGTCGTCAGGATGATCGACGGTCCTCATCTCGAGCGACTCGATCGCACGTCGCGCCGGGCGCTGTTCTCCGCGCCGTTTGCCATGCGGCCGGAGTCCGACCGGATGGGGCTGCGCCTCGCGGGCCCACGACTCATCCTTGCCTCCGGCGACGAGCCACTCTCGGCGGGTGTCGCCGTTGGATCGGTGCAGCTTCCGCCGTCGGGCGACCCGATCGTGCTGATGGCAGACCGCCAGACCATCGGCGGCTACCCGCGGCTCGGCGATGTCGCAACCGTGGACCTGCCCATCCTCGCGCAGATGCGCCCTGGCGAGAGCATTCGCTTCGAACAGGTAGGCGCTGCCGAGGCGGAAGTGCTGTACCTGGCGCGCGAGCACGAGATGGAGCGGATCGAGTTGTTCCTGAGGTGAATTGCCACATGCAGATCGACATCAATGCCGACCTGGGGGAAGGTGCCCCGCATGATGCGGCAATCCTGCCCCACATCACGTCGGCGAGCATCGCGTGCGGTCGCCACGCGGGCGATGCGGATACGATGCGGCGGACCATCGAAGCCGCTGCCGCCGCGGGGGTCGCCGTGGGTGCTCATCCGGGGTTCGCCGATCGCGCGCACTTCGGGCGACGAGAGCTGCCGATCACACCCGATGAGGCGTACACGATGGTCACGATGCAAGTGTGCGAGTTCCGCGACGCAGCGGCAGCGCTACGCGTGCCGATGGTGCACGTGAAGCCTCACGGTGCGCTGTACACCATGGCCGCGCGGGGCCGCGACCTGGCCAATGCAATCGCCCGGGCGGTGCGCGACACCGATCCCGAGCTCGCGCTCATGGGACTCGCCGGAAGCGCGCTCGTCGCCGCCGGGATCGCGCACGGGTTGCGCACGCTCGCGGAGGCGTTTCCCGACCGCGGGTATGCGCCGGACGGCACGCTCCTCCCCCGCAGCAGCGCCGGGGCGATCGTCAGCGACCCCGCGACCGCCGCCACACGCGCGGTCGAGATGGCGCAGCGGGGCGGGATCGACACGCTCTGCATCCATGGGGACGCGCATGGGGCGCCAGAGATTGCGCGAGCGGTGCGCGACGCGCTCGAGGCAGCCGGGTTCGCAGTGACCGCCGGAGCAGCACGATGAATGCGCTGCAGCAAGGCGGACGCCGCTCACTGCTGCTCGGCGCCGTGTTCCTCATGGCGACGAGCGCGATCGGGCCCGGGTTCCTCACGCAGACGGCCGTCTTCACTGCGCAACTCGGCGCGAGCTTCGGCTTCGCCATCCTCGTGTCGATCCTGCTCGACATCGGCGCGCAGCTCAACGTGTGGCGCATCATCGCCGTCAGCGAACTGCGGGCGCAGGACATTGCCAACCGCGTGCTTCCCGGACTGGGCCACCTGCTCGCCGGCCTCGTCGCCATTGGCGGGCTGGCGTTCAACGTCGGCAACGTTGCCGGTGCAGCACTCGGACTTCAGGTGCTCGCCGGCGTTCCGCTGCGAACCGGCGCGGCGCTCTCTGCGGGGCTGGCGATCATCATCTTCCTGCGCCGCGATGCGACCCGCGTGATGGACCGCGTCACTCAGGTGCTCGGGCTCGTGATGATCGCGCTGACCGCCTACGTCGCCATCACGGCAGGAGCGCCCGTGGGCGAAGCAGCACTGCGCAGCGTCTGGCCGACCGAAGTGCGCTTCCTCGCCATCGTGACACTCGTCGGCGGGACGGTCGGCGGCTACATCACTTTCGCGGGCGGCCACCGGCTGCTCGACGCCGGCGTGAAGGGGGAGCAGTCGCTGCCCGAGGTCGATCGCAGCGCGGTGACCGGCATCGTCCTCACCGGCATCATGCGGGTGCTGCTCTTCCTCGCCGCCCTCGCCGTCGTCACGAGCGGTGTCGCGCTCGCCGAGGGGAATCCGGCCGCCGCGGTGTTCGGTGCGGCGGCGGGTGAGGCGGGCTTCCGCGTGTTCGGCGTCGTGATGTGGGCGGCGGCGATCACGTCGATCATCGGGGCTTCCTATACGTCGACGTCGTTCATCCGCACGCTCTCGACAGCCGTCGAGCGACACGTGCAGCGGACGATCATCCTCTTCATCGCCACGTCGGCCACGATCTTCGTCGCCATCGGCAACCCGGTGAAGGTGCTGGTGCTCGTCGGCGCGTTCAACGGGCTGTTGCTGCCGCTCTCATTGGGGACGATGCTGGTGGCTGCGCACCGGCGGGACATCATCGGCAGCTATCGCCACCCGCGGTGGCTGACCGTCGCGGGGATCATCGTCGTGGTGGCGATGAGTCTCATGGCGGGAACTGCTCTAGTGGCGGTTTGGGGGTGAGTGTCGGGGCGTAATCGATTGAATCG
>JACDHQ010000345.1 GCA_013820975.1 Gemmatimonadaceae bacterium | reverse complement strand
GCCCAGTGCCTTGCGCACCCCGATCTCCCGCGTTCGCTCCGTCACCGAGATCATCATGATCGCGACGACCCCGACGCCGCCGACGAGCAGCCCCACGGATGACAGTGCGAGCCCGACGATGAAGAACGTCCCGAACAGCTCGTTGTAGATGCCCATCAGGCGGTCCTGCGTCACGATCGCGAAGTTGTCGGGTTGCGACGGCCGGAGCCGCCGCGCCCCGCGGAACGCGGCGGTCACGTCATCCACCGCTTCATCGGTCGTCACCCCCGGGCGTGGTTTCACGATGAGGTTGTTGCCGCGCGTCCACATGTTCAGCGCGCGCTTGCCGGTCGTCCACGGCATGATCGCCTTCGGCGAGTCGCCGCCCCCGGCCGACGTCGGCGTACCCATCGGGCTGGCCGTGTAGTCGTAGATGCCGATGACCGAGAACGCCACGCCGTCGATGAGCACCTGCTTGTCGAGTGGGTCCGAGTCGCCGAACAGCCGCTCCGCCAGCTTCACGTTCAGGATCACCACCCTGGCGCCCGCGTCGTACTCGGCGCGCGTGAAGCTGCGCCCCGGGTTGATGTCGCCCGCGTCCACGTCCTTCCAGTTGGCCGTGTACGCCTCGATGCCCGCGTTGAGCTGCTTGTCCTTGTAGCGGAACTGCCCGCCAGTCGCCACGTGGGCCGTGACCGCCTTGATGTTGGGCAGGCGCTCGAGGATCGCCACCTCGTCCATCGTGATCATCGGGTTGCGCCGCTCCGGACACTCGTCGTCGGTACCATTGCAGCCGTGGAAGCCGCTGATGGGCCGCCGGTACACGAAGAACGACGTCGGACCTGCCGCCTCGACGTCCCGCGCGAAGCTCTCATTGATGCCGGCCACGACCGACGACAGGGCGACGACGACGAAGACGCCGACGGCGACCCCCATGATCGTCAGCCCGGCGCGCACCCGGTTCGCCCGCAGTGCATCGAGCGCGATCTTCACGCCCTCGAGCACCGTCAGCATCCGCGCTCCGATGTTCATCATTACTCCTGGCGTAGCGCTTCGATGGGATCCAGCCGCGACGCACGACGCGCCGGATAGACCCCCGAGATGATCCCGACGACGAGGCCGAGGAGCGTCGCCGCGACCAGCGACCACGGCGCCACCGCCGCGGGCAGCGGCGTGTTCGCCTCGATCAGCCACGCGGCGCCGAGCCCGAGCCCGATTCCGACGACGGCGCCGACGGTGCTCAGCGTCGCGGCCTCGACGAGAAACTGGCTCATGATATCCTTTCGCTTCGCCCCGAGCGCCTTGCGAATGCCGATCTCGCGTGTTCGCTCCGCAACGGCGACCAGCATGATGTTCATGATGACCATGCCGCCGACGACGAGGCCGATGAGGGGCAGCGCCGTGCCGGCGATGGTCATGACGTTCTTCACTTCGTTGAATTCCTTGAGCGCCGATTCCGACGTCTCGATCGAGAAATTGTCGCGTTGCGACGGCCGAAGGTGCCGGCGGCCGCGCATCAGCTCGCGAACCATCTCGACGCCATCGAACATCGCCACGTTGCTGTGCCCCTGGATGATCATCCCGTCGATGTCGCCGCGGGGATTCGCCACGCGCCCCAGCGGCGACTCGAGCGGCCCGATCACGAGCTTGTCCATCGACATGCCGAACAGCGATCCCTGCTTCTCGATCAGGCCGATGACGCTATAGGGAATGCCGCCGATCCGGAGCTCCCGGCCGATCGGGTCGAGATTGGGGAAGAAGTGGGTGGCCACCTCATCCCCGATGACGACCACGGTCGCGCCGTTGCGGTACTCCTGCTGCGCAATGGTGCGTCCCGCGGTGAGGTCGTAGTTCTTGATGCCGAAGTAGTCCCCCTCGACCGCGAACAGCATCGCCTGCCGCGGGCGGGCGTACTTGGAGGAGAGCATCGCCTGCGCATCGGTCTCGATCGCCCACCGCATCCCGGCCGGGAGCGCATCGCCGATGAAGCGCGCATCGCCCTTGTAGAACAGCGGCCACCGCTGCATCTCCCGCCACTCGGCCTCGGTCTCGGGACCCTGGAAGTCAGGATAGCGGCGGACGGTGAACGTGTTGGCGCCGAGGAAGCGGCCGATGAAGTCCTCCTCCACGTAGGTGCTCATCCCCTCGACGATGGAGACGACGGCGATGAGGAACATCACGCCGATGGTGACGCCGAGCAGGGTGAAGAAGCTCTTGAGCTTCTGCACCCGGATCTGGGAGAGCGCCAGGCGAACGGCCTCGAAGAGCGGCATGGAGTCGGGAGTCGGGGGCAGGGAACTGCGAATTGCGGGCTTGGGGCGGCGGCACCACCAACCGCGCGGTCGTTCACGGAGATCAACTGCCGATGCCTACGGAAACCGCGGCCGAAAAGTGACAGCGAGCTGAGGGCGTCGTGGCGGCTCCCGACTCCCGACCCCCGACCCCCGACCCCCGACCCCCGACCGCTACTCGTATCGCAGGGCGGCCACCGGGTCCAGCCGCGATGCCCGCAGGGCGGGCAGCATGCCGAAGACGATGCCGGTGATCGCGCTGGCGAGCAGCGCCGCGACGACGGCGCCGGGCGGTACCGACGCCGCGATCGGCGTCGCACTCTTGATGAGCCACGCCACGGCCATGCCGACGACCAGGCCGATGACGGCCCCGATCCCCGTGAGCGTCACGGCCTCCACGAGGAACTGCCAGAGGATCGTCGCCCGGGTCGCACCGAGGGCCTTGCGCACGCCGATCTCGCGCGTCCGCTCCGTCACCGAGATCATCATGATCGCGACGACCCCGACGCCGCCGACGAGCAGCCCGACGGCCGACAGCGAGATCATCACCAGGAAGAACATCCCGAAGATCTTGTTGTAGGTGTCGAAGAGCTGGTCCTGCGTGATGATCGCGAAGTCGTTGTCGGCCCGCGGGCGCAGCGCGTGCCGCCCCCGCATCAGCGCCGTCACGTCGTCGACCGCCTGGTCGCGGGCCACGCCGCCGCGCGGGATGACGGCGATGCCGAGGCTCCAGATGGGGGCGTTGAGCGTCCGCCGCGCGGTCTCGACCGGCACGATGATCCGCGGGCGGTCGCCGCCGGCGAGGAAGCTCGCCTCGTACTTGTAGATCCCGATCACGCGGAACCGCTCGCCACTGATGTCGATGTCCTTGTCGAGCGGATCCGACTCGCCGAACAGGTTCTCCGCCGCCGTCGTGCTGATCACGGCCACGCGGGCGCCGGCCACTGCCTCCCCCTCGGTGAAGCTCCGCCCGGGGTTGATGTCGCCGCCCCCGTCGATCACCGTCCAGTTCGACGTGAACCCGATGACGTTCGTGGCCGGCAGCGTGCGGTCGCGGTACTTCACCGGGCGCGTCATGTCGAGCCGCGCCCCCGAGGTCCGCACCGACTCGAGTGCGCCGATCGCGCGCGCGTCGGCGAGCGAGAGGGGCGGGTTGCGGCGCCAGGCGCACGTCTCCCCCGACCCGTCGCATGCCTCGAAGCTGATCGGGAACCGGCTGACGAAGAAGGTCGTCGGCCCGGTGGACTCGAAGTCCTTGGCGACGCTCGCGTTGATGCCGTGGATCGCCGCCGAGATCACGACGACGACGAACACGCCCACCGCGACGCCGAGGATCGTCAACGCCGCCCGGGCCTTGTTGGCGCGGATCGCGTCGAAGGCGATCACCACCCCTTCCAGCGCGCTCAGGAGCCGAAGGTGAAATTGCATCCGCTACTCCTGGCGCATGGCGGCGATGGGATCGAGCCGCGAGGCCTGCCGCGCCGGATACACC
>JACDHQ010000018.1 GCA_013820975.1 Gemmatimonadaceae bacterium | reverse complement strand
GAGGTAGAGGTCGAACCCGACCGCATGGACATACCCGGACTGCTCGGGCCCGAGGATGTTGCCGGCCCCGCGCAGCTCCATGTCCTTGAGGGCGATGCGGTAGCCGGCCCCGAGCTCGGTGTGGTGCTCGAGCACCTTGAGCCGCCGCTCCGCGTCCTCGTCGGTGCCGGCCTCCGGCACGATGAGGTAGCAGTAGGCGCGCCGGTGGGAACGGCCAACGCGCCCACGCAGCTGGTAGAGCTGGGCGAGGCCCAGCCGGTCCGCGCGATTGACGAACATCGTGTTTGCGTTGGGCACATCGAGCCCCGACTCGACGATGAGGGTGGAGACGAGCACGTCCACCTCGCCGCTCACGAAGCGGTGCATGACGTCCTCGAGCTCCTTGTCCTTCATCTGCCCGTGGCCGACGGCCACGCGGGCGCGGGGGACGATGCGCGCCACGCTGTCGGCGATCGCCTGGATGGTCTCGATGCGGTTGTGGACGAAGAACACCTGCCCGCCGCGATCGAGCTCGCGCGAGACTCCCTCGTCGATGAGCCCCTCGTCCCACGGCTCGATGTAGGTAAGGACGGGCGACCGGTCGCGCGGCGGTGTCTGCATCACCGTCATGTCGCGGAGCCCGGCGAGCGACATGTGGAGGGTCCGCGGGATCGGCGTGGCCGTCAGCGTGAGCACGTCGGTCTCGAGACGGAGCTGCTTGAGCGCCTCCTTGTGCTTCACGCCGAAGCGATGCTCCTCGTCAACGATGATCAGGCCGAGGTCCCTGAACTTGACGTCGGGACTGAGCAGCCGATGCGTACCGATGACCACATCGACCTTCCCGGCCGCGACGTCCTCGAGGATCGCCTTCTGTTCCTTTGCCGTCTGGAAGCGCGACAAGGCTTCCACCCGCACGGGGAAGTCTGCCAGCCGATCGCCGAAGGTGCGCGCATGCTGGTCGGCGAGGATTGTCGTGGGCACAAGCACTGCGACCTGGCGCTGCGACTGGATCGCCTTGAACGCGGCGCGCACGGCGACCTCGGTCTTCCCGTAGCCGACGTCGCCGACGAGGAGCCGGTCCATCGGCCGCGGGCCTTCCATGTCGCGCTTGAACTCCTCGGTCGCGCGGCGCTGGTCGGGGGTGTCCTCGAAGAGGAAGCTGCTCTCGAGCTGGCGCTGCCAGGCGGCGTCGGGAACGTGCGCCGGGCGCGACGTCACGCGTCGCCTGGCGTAGAGGTCGAGCAGCTCGTGGGTCATCTCCTGGATCGCCGCCCGCGTCCGGTCGCGCTGCTGCGCCCATCGCCTGCCGCCGAGGCGGTGCAGCCGGGGAGGCGGCGAGTCCTCACCGACGTCCGACGCAGAGCGATAGCGCTCGAGCTGGTCGATCCGATACAGCGGCACATTGAGGCGGTCGCCTCCCTCATACTCGACGACGGCGACCTCGATCGTGCTCTCCCGGACGAAGATGTTCTCGATGCCGCGATACACGCCGACCCCATGCTCGAGGTGCACGACGAAGTCGCCCGGCTTGAGGGTGATGGTGTCCGCGGCGACCCCGGTGACGTAGCGACGCGCGCGGCGGATGCGACGCTCCCGCCGGAAGATCTCATGGTCGGTGAGCACCCGAAGCGCGGGCGTCGCCGGCTGCGGATCGGCACCGCGACCCGCCGCGATCGCGGGAATCACGAATCCGCCATCGAGCACCCCGATGGCGAGCATCGCCGGAGACGGCGTGTGCTCGTCCTCGTCGAGCAGTTCCTCGAGCCGCTCCACCTGTCCCTCGTTGTCACAGAGGATCAGCGTGGGGGTCCCGTCGCGCACCACCTGCCGGAGCCGGCGGATGTCGCGCTCGATGAGCTCGGGCGGCTGCAGCGGAAAGGCGACGTCCGCGCCGTCGGAGCCGGACGGAACGACGTGAAGCGTCCCGAACTGCCGGAGACTCGCGGCGGCCGCGGCGGGCTCCTCGAACAGCTCGGCGCGCGCGGGAACGTCCTCGCCTCGGCGGCGGGCCAGGTCGATGTGATGCTGCGCCTCGTCCCAGGTCCGGCGGAGCTCGGGCCCTATTGCCGTCGCCGGCGGGACGAAGAGCAACGTGTCGGGGGGGAAAAGTGCGGAGAGCGGCAGGCGTTCGTACTCGGTCTCCCCGACGCCGACGTGCCCGTCCACGGGCAGGACGAGCGCCATCGGCACTTCACGGGTGGATCGCTGCGTCGCGAGCTCGAAATGCCGGAGATCGACGATCTCGTCGCCCCAGAATTCGGCACGGACCGGATCGGCCATCCCGAACCCGTAGATGTCGAGGATGCCGCCGCGGAGGGCGAACTGGGCGACGTCTTCCACCGTCGGCACACGCTCGAAGCCGATCGACTCCAGGTGCGCCACGAGGTCCATCGGGCGGTGATGGTCGCCCTTGCGCAGTTCGAGCCGCAAGTCGCGAAGCGCACGCGGCATCCGGGTGCGCTCGAGGAGTGCGCGTGCCGTCGTGAGCAGCACGCGGATCTCGCCCCGGTTGACCCGCTCGAGAGTCTCGACACGCTCGCCGGCGACCTCCATGTGCGGCTCCGCCTCGCCGAATCCCTCGCGCGGGGGGTAGAACGCAACGCCGTCGCTGCCCGCCAGGGTCTGCAGGTCGGAGAGCCAGCGTTCCGCCTCGTTCACATGCGCTGCAGCGACCACGAGGAATCGCTCCGGCACCTGCTGCGCAAGCGCGGCGACGAGCGTCGCCGGCCCGCTGCCCGGAAGGCCGCTCACGGCGAGGGTCGCGGCTGGCGCCGGCAGGGAATGGACGACGCGGGTGAACGCCGGCAGCCGCATGAATGCGGCGAGCACGCTGTCGAGCGCCATTACGCGACTCCGCGAGCGCGAATCGAGGTCGCCGCCAGCTCGAGCGTCAGCAGGACGAGCGCGGCCATCAGCGCCGGCACGACCAGCGAGCGTGTCCCCCGTCCTGCAAACAGTGCATCCCGCCATCGTGGCTCGTCGTGCGCGAGGCGCACCTGCCGATCGCCCAGCAGTCCGGCAACCTCGCTGCCATCCATTCGTGCCAACACCGATTCGCTCTCCTCTACGTTCACGACGAGTGCGCCGACCCGCCGACCATCGCGCGAGAAGAAGTGTACTCCCGGTGCAGCCGGTGCGACGAATTCCGCATCGCCGATGGCGCGTGCCTCCTCGCCCTCCACCAGGAGCGAGTCGGCCCAGGGCGGCATTCGCATGACCGCGCCCGGCGAAACGTTCAGGACGTCGCCGCGACCTCCTGCGAGCCGCGCCAGGAGCGTGGCCGAAAGCCACGGGACGAATCCCGCACGAACGGGAAGCGCTGTGGCCTCCGGTACGAGCGCGGACGCGACGAGCACGAAGCGCCCAGCGGCGGTGGTGCCGGCGATGGCCCACGGCTCACCGTCCACGGATGCCACGGTGTCGATGGGCGCTGCCGAAGTCGCAACGAGGGCGAAGCGCTGGCGCACCTCGGCCCCGCCAAGGGCAGCCTCGCTGAGTCGCCCTGGCGGCCGCGCGTCGCCAAGACGCCAGGGAATGCCGCGGCGCGCCAGCGCCTGGTTGGCGGCGCCAACCTGCGACGGGTGCGCCGGCGCCGTGAGGAAGACCGGCCCGGACCCTTCGACCTCGTGCGCGCCCATCAGCCGGATCCCAGTGCCCTCGGCGACCCGGCCTTCCTCCTTCATCACGTCGACGGCGCTGCGCACGAACGGACCGGCACCGGCGGTCACCATCACGCGTGGAGCCTCGCCCACCCAGACGGCGAAGTAGCGCGTGTCGTCGCCAGGCATCTCGTCGGGATCGATCTCGACGTGGCCGGCGATCCAGCCGGTGTCGGTGGGCGCGACGCGAATCGACTGGGGGACGCCCGGGACGACCGAGCCGCGGGCGACCGTGCGCGGCACACTTCCCTCGAGCAATGCACCGCGAAACGCCACTGTGTCCTCGGCGTGCACGGCAATGGTGAGGATGCCACGGGGGGTCCACCACGCAGGTCGCGGCGTGGCAGCGACAACGCCGCGGTTGGGCGGAGCCGCCGATCCGGGGGCGACCACCATATACTCCACGCCGCCGGGCACCTCGACCCGCGATGGCCAGGCGGTGCGCTGCCCGTCGGTGAGCACGACGACACGCGGCGGCAGCCCGCCTGCTCCGGACGCGGTGACGGCAGCGACGCGAACGGCTCCGCCGATGTCGCCAGCGCCGGCGAGGGGGCGAATTGCGGCGAGCGCGGTGCGTGCCGACGCAATACTCCCCCCTTGGACGCGGCCGTCGGCCGTGACGATCCAGACCCGGTCCAGTTCTCCGGCACCGGCGAGAATCGACTGCGCCGTGTCGCGCAGCGACGCGAGAACGGGCTGGCCGTTCTCGACGACACTCGTGCTCAGCGAATTGTCGACCACGACCGCCAGCGCCACCGGTGAGCGCCCGCCGGTCCATCCGCTCCACCGGGCAGCAGGCCTCGCGGCCGCAAATGCGAGCAGCAGCAGGATGCCCACGCGAAGGAGCATCAGCAGCAGGTTGCGCAGGCGCAGCGAACGGCTGTGCTCACGCTCGGCGCGCGCCAGGTAGCGCGCGGCAGGAAACTCCGCTCGTACCCGCGATCGCCGGCGCAGCAGGTGAAGGAGCAGGGGGACGGCCGCCGCTCCCGCGAGCAGCATCCAGAGGGGTGCGAGAAAGCTCACCGTGACAGGGCTGGTGCGACGCTAATAGAGGCGCTCACGGGCAGCGAATGCCCGGCGGAGTGGCAGGGCGAAGGGCATCCCGGTGTCGACGATTTCGTAGCCGACGCCGAGCCGACCGAACGCTTCTCGCCATTCAGCGGTCACGGCGCCGAGCGTCTCCCGGTAGGCGTCACGGACGTGCGGCGCCGCGGGCACCTCGATGCCGGATTCGGGATCGTGATAGATGGCATCGCCGGCCGTGAAGTCGCGCTCTGCGGGGTCGAGCACGTGGAGCACGGTCACATCGTGGCCTGCGGCGCGAAGCGCGCGGAGTGGATCCTCGATCTCCTCGCGATCGAGGAGAAGATCGGTGATGAGGAGGACCAGGCCCCGCCGGCGGACGAGGCGCGCGGCCTGCCGAAGTCCCTCGCCCGCCGCCGACGCGAGGCCGGCGCCCGGCTCCTCGAGCGCACCGATCACCCTTCGCCATTGGCCGCGGCTGGCACGGGGCGGAACTGCGCTGCGGACGCGGCTGTCGAAGCGGACTATACCGACAGCATCACGCTGCCTTAGAAGCAGCAACGTGAGAGCAGCCGCAAGTCGATCCGAATACTCGAGTTTCGTAAGGCGGGACGCACTGCCCTTCCAGGCCATCGAGCGGGAAACATCGAGGACGATGGTGGCGCGGAGGTTGGTCTCTTCCTCATACTGTCGAACGACCCAACGATCGGCCCGGGCTGCGATCTTCCAGTCTATGTACCGGGGGTCATCGCCGGGCTGGTAGGGGCGGTATTCGGCGAACTCGACCGAGAATCCCTTTCGCGGAGAGCGATGGAGCCCGGCCATGAAGCCGTCCACGACCCAGCGTGCGACGACCTCGAGACGTCCAAGGGCGGCGATGGCGGCCGGATCGAGAAGATCGGCGCGGGGGGCCTTCGTGGACTCCATGTGGGGCGGGAAGCTAGCCTCGGCGCTGTCCTCGCGGCACCTTCGGGGAGTAAGGGAACGGCCAGCGATTGACGGGGGTTGCGCGCCCGGGATTTGCATCCCACTCTGTATACAATTAAACCGGGGGCTCTCATGGCCAGGACCCGCTTTTCCCCAGCAGTATCGCGACTCGGCATCCTCGGGGTCGCCCTTGCAGTCAGTGCCTGTGCTACTGCGACCCGCCAGATGTCGGTCCGCGAAAGCTTTCTCGCTTCGCTCGACTCCCTGGGCTACGACACGGCGCAGACCGCCGGTCCCCGGGTCAGGATCAGCACGGAAATGGAGGGGGTGCAGACCAACCGGATCGTTTCACGCATCCACGTAGCCGATGACGCCTACGTCGCGGTGCTGAATGTCTGGCCGTCGGGTGTCGCTTCCGTGATCTTCCCCGAGTCCCCCGAGGACACCGGCTTCCTGCCTGGCGGACGAACCTATGCGATCCCGTCGATGTTCAGCGGGTACGCCACGATGTTTCCGCCTACCGGCGCGCATGGGCTGCGCTACGTGAGGTTCCACAGGAGCAGCGACGTGCGGGTGGGCGCACGCGGACCCGGCTACCTCGTCCTGATCGCGTCGCGCACCCCGCTCGACCTCGCGGCGCTCGACGAGGCGGGATACTTCACCGACGTGGAACTCGGCCCCGACGTGCGCGAGATGGAGCCATCCGTCGTCATCCCGCGGGTCGCCGTGCTGGCGAGCGGCGGGAACACGGCGGTCACGCTCGAGCATGCCCGCTACGGCGGCTACGACCCGATGACTCTCGCGGCGTCGCCGATCGCCTCCGGTTACGACAGCAGGGACTGCGTGCTCGCGTACTTCGGCACCGTCATGAGTTACACGTGGGACCTCGACTACGGCGCCGCCGGATGCGGCGCGCGGGCGTGGGATCGCGACAGGATGCTCATCAACATGCTCCGGCGGCCACCGCAGCCGCCGATGATGCCCCGCGACACTGTGCGTCCCCCGGCTGATACGCTGCACGAGCCGCAGACGCGCGAAGCCGAGATTCGTGCCGCGTGGGCGTCGCTCGTCAGCCGGAGTGCCGCACGGTATCCCGCACCGGACGTGGCGGATGACGACGAGGTGATCGTGCTGCCGCGATCCCGGGGCAGGCAGGCACTCGACCATGGCGAGCCCTCAGTCGGCCGAAACTCCGGCGAGGGACGCGCGCAAGCGTCGGAGCGCATCGACCGGGCGCCCGAACGGGCGGTCCCCCTGGATCGCGGCGTACGCGCCCCACGGGCGAGGGAAACGACCTCCGAAAATCCTCGGCGCAACGCGCCGAGTTCCCCACGTGCCGAGGCTGCGCCGCCGCGCGCGTCGCCATCCTCACCGCGCGCTGAACCGGTTCCGCGTCCGCGGCCACCCGAGCGGCAGCGCTCGGAGGATCCAGAGCCGCAACCAGTGCCATCGAGCGGAACGCCCTGAGTCACTCGAGGGTTCGATGCGGCCCGTCTCCGATGTGGAGGCGGGCCGCACGCCGTTGGGAGGGTGGCAGCCGGCTATATTTCGAGGCTGCACGCACTTCCGTCGTCCCCAGGCCCCCGAGACCGTCCTTGAAGCTCGAGCGCATTCGCAATTTCTGCATCGTCGCCCACATCGACCACGGGAAGTCCACCCTGGCCGACCGGCTGATCGAGGCCACCGGCACCCTCCAGAAGCGGGAGATGAAGGAACAGGTGCTCGACCAGCTCGATCTCGAACGCGAGCGGGGCATCACCATCAAGCTCAACGCGGTCCGCATGGCCTATCCGGCCATGGATGGCGAGACCTACGAGCTCAACCTGATCGACACCCCCGGGCACGTTGACTTCACGTACGAAGTGTCCCGCTCGCTCAACGCATGTGAGGGCGCGATCCTGGTGGTCGATGCATCGCAGGGGATCCAGGCGCAGACGCTCTCGAACCTCTTCCTTGCGCTCGACGCGGGGCTCGAGATCATCCCGATCCTGAACAAGATCGACCTGCCGGGTGCAGAACCGGAGCGTCGCAAGCAGGAAGTGCATGACCTCATCGGCACCGACCCCGACGATATCCTCCTCGTGAGCGCGAAGGCCGGCATTGGCATCGAGGCGCTGCTCGAGGCGATCGTCAAGCGGGTGCCGCCACCCCAAGGCAATCCAGACGGCCCGCTGCGCGCACTGATCTTCGATTCGTACTACGACAAGTACCGCGGAGCGATCCCGAGCGTGCGTGTCGTGGACGGCACGATCCGGCCGGGCATGCAGATCAAGCTCGCGGCCGGGTCGGGCAACGCCTACGAGGTCGCGGAGGTCGGATATCGCACGCCGACGCCGGTCCAGACGACGGAACTCGGCCCTGGTGAAGTCGGCTACGTCGTCGCAAGTGTCCGCTCCGTCAAGGAGACGCGCGCCGGCGACACGATCCTCGACGCCGCGAACCCGGCGCCGCAGGCGCTGCCGGGCTACCAGGACGTGCACTCGATGGTGTTCGCGGGGATGTACCCGACGGATACGCAACAGTACGAGGACCTGCGCGACGCGCTGGAGAAGCTGCAGCTCAACGACGCATCGCTGAACTACCAGCCGGAAACCTCGACGGCGCTCGGGTTCGGGTTCCGCTGCGGGTTCCTCGGGCTGCTGCACATGGAAATCGTGCAGGAGCGGCTGGAGCGCGAGTTCGACCTCGACCTCGTCACGACGGTGCCGAGTGTCGAGTACCATGTGCACAAGACCGACGGGACGATGGAGCTCATCGAGAGCCCGTCGCGCCTCCCGGACCCCGCCGACATCGACTTCATCGAGGAGCCGTACGTGAAGGCGAGGATCATGGCGCCCTCCGAGTACATCGGCGCGATCATGACCCTTGGAACCGAGCGCCGGGGTGTCTACAAGGGGATGACGTATCTCGACACGCAACGCGTCGAGTTCGACTGGGAGTTTCCGCTCGCCGAGGTGATCCTCGACTTCTTCGATCGGCTGAAGTCGAACACCCGGGGTTATGCATCGCTCGACTACGAGATGCTCGGCTACCGCCCGGGGCGGCTCGTCAAGCTCGACATGCTGATCAACGGCGACCCGATCGACGCATTCAGCGTGATCACGCACGTGGACAAGTCATACGACTGGGGACGGAAGATCACCGACAAGCTGAAGGAGCTGATTCCGCGGCAGCTGTTCGAGGTGATCATCCAGGCGGCGATCGGGAACAAGGTCATCGCGCGCTCGACGGTGAAGGCCCTCCGCAAGGACGTCCTGGCGAAGTGCTACGGCGGCGACATCAGCCGGAAGCGCAAGCTGCTGGAGAAGCAGAAGGAAGGAAAGAAGCGCATGAAGCAGGTCGGCTCCGTGGAGATCCCGCAGGAGGCATTCCTGGCGGTGCTGCAGGTCGAGTGAGCTATCTGCTATCAGCTATCAGCTATCAGCTAAATCGGACTTGACCCGATCCCTGGTCATCCAGACCTCCTTCCTCGGCGACATGGTGCTTACCACTCCGCTGCTCGCGGAGCTGGCGGGCCGCGGTGCCGTGGACGTGGTCGCAACGCCGGCGAATGCGCCGCTGCTTGCCAACCACCCGGCGGTCCGCCGGGTGATCGTATTCGACAAGCGGCGGGACGCGCGCGGGCTTCATGGGCTTGCGCGCACGGCGGCGACGCTGCGTGAGGCGGGGTACGGCGTCGCCTACCTGGCCCAGGGGTCCATGCGGAGCGCGACGCTTGCCCGCGTTGCCGGCATTCCGGTACGGGTGGGCTTCGAGACGTCGGCCGGCCGCTGGCTGTACACGCACCGGGTGCCCTACCGCGACGATGTGCATCACGCGGAGCGCCTGTGGCGCCTGGCGATGCCGGCGGGCGCCCTTGCATCGGCGGAGGCGCTGCGCCCGCGGCTCCACCCCGGCGACGCGGAGCGCCACGCCGTCGATGTCGTGCTCCAGGGGTCGGCAGCCGAAGGCCGCCCGTTCATCGCCCTCGCCCCCGGGAGCATATGGGCGACGAAGCGGTGGCCATACTATCCCGAGCTCGTCCGGCAGCTGGCCGCCGAGACGCCGGTGGTGGTCGTCGGCGGCGCGGTGGACGGAGACCTCGGACGGGCCATCGCGAGCGTGTCCCCCGGCCGGGTGCTGGACGCTACGGGCCGCCTGTCGCTGCTGGCATCGGCGGAGATCATCCGCCGCGCCCGGGCGCTGGTGACGAACGACTCGGCGCCGATGCATCTTGCATCGGCCGTTGGCACGCCGACGGTCGCCATCTTCGGCCCCACCGTGCCGGACTTCGGGTTCGGTCCGCTGGCGCCGAACGCGGCGACCGTCGGACACGAGCTGCTGTCGTGCCGGCCGTGCGACCGGCACGGGCCCAAGGCATGCCCATTGGGCCACTGGCGGTGCATGCGCGATGTGACGCCGGAACTGGTTCACCAGACGCTACTCGCCACTAGCTGACCCCGAGAGAGACATGGCTGCAGCAACAGAGCGATCGCGATACATCCTTGGCGTGGACCTTGGCGGGACGAAGATCATGTGCGGGGCCCTGTCGGAGGACGGGACGCGGCACCTGGCGATGCGCTCGATCCCGACGCAGTCGGAGCAGGGCGAATCGGTGACGATGGACCGGATGGTGGACCTCATCGAGGATGTCATTGGCGAGACATGCCGGCAGGCTGGAGCAACGCGCGACGACATCCTCGGGATCGGCATCGGCGCGCCGGGCCCGCTCGACCGTGAGCGCGGCATCGTCGTGGTGGCCCCGAACCTCGGCTGGCGGGACTATCCCCTGCGCGACCTGATCCACAAGCGCACGGGGCTCACAGCGACGCTCGACAACGACGCGAACTGCGCGACGGTCGGGGAGTGGTGGCAGGGGGCGGCTCGCGGCGGCCGCCACGTCGTCGGCGTGACGATCGGCACGGGGATCGGCGGCGGTGTCATCATCGACGGCGCGCTGTTTCATGGTGCCTCCGACGTGGCGGGAGAGATCGGGCACACGACCATCGAGCTCAATGGCCGCTACTGCAAGTGCGGCAACTACGGCTGCCTCGAGGCGTATGCATCGGGTCCGGCGATCGCGATCAGGGCGCGGGAAGCGCTCGTGAGGGAAGAGAGCGCGTCGCTGATGCCGTCGATGGTAGGCGGGCGGCTGGAAGACATCACGGCGGAGACGGTGTACGACGCGGCTGCGCAGGGCGACGCGGTGGCGCATGAGATCGTGCGCGACACGGCCCGCTACCTCGGGGCCGGCATCGCCAACATCCTCAACTTCCTCAACGTGGACACGATCGTCATCGCCGGCGGCGTGACGGCGGCGGGCGAGGCGCTGTTCGCGCCGCTCCGCGCGGAGGTCCGGCGTCGCGCGTTCAAGCCCGCGGTCGCTGCCGCCCGGATCGTGGCGGCCGAGCTCCCGGGGACGGCGGGCGTCGTCGGGGCGGTCGCGACGTTCAAGACGCAGGTCCTTGGCGCTGTCTGACTCCGCGGCCGGCGCGCCGCGAAAGAAGCGCGTCGGCGTCATCGGCACGTTCGTGTGGGACGTGATCCATGGCCGGGACCCGCGGCAGCTCCCGATCGAGGAGTGGGGGGGGATCACGTACGCGCTGAGCGGCCTCGATGCCGCGCTCGCCGACGACTGGGAGATCGTCCCGATCATGAAGGTGGGGGCCGACCTGTCGGCCCGGGCCCGCCAGTTCCTGCACACCCTCCGCCGGATCGCGCCCGATGCGGCGCTGGTGGAGGTCCCCTATCCCAACCAGCGCGTCGAGCTTCGCTACATCGACGACGAACGCCGCACGGAGCGCCTCTCGCACGGGATGCCCGGCTGGACGTGGCCGGCGCTGCGCCCGCTCATCGCGACCGCCGGGCTCGATGCCCTGTACGTCAACTTCCTCAGCGGCTGGGAGCTGGACCTCGACACCTCGGTGGCGCTGCGCGCCCACTTCCAGGGCCCGATCTTCTGCGACCTCCACATGCTGGTTATGGCCGTCCAGGACGACGGGCTCCGGACGCCGCGCCCCCTCCCCGACGTCGCCACCTGGTGCTCGTGCTTCGACGTGCTGCAGCTGAACGAGGACGAGATGGCGATCATCGCGCCTGATCCGATGGCCCTGTCAGCGACTGCACTCGCGGCCGGCGTGTCGTGCCTCGTCGTGACGCTCGGGAAGCGTGGCGCCGTGTACTTCGGCGCTCCGGGATTCGACCGGCTTGCCGATCTTCCCCCGCGGGCCGGCCTGGCGACGGCGCCCCGCGGAGGCCGCTCCCCGTTCGGTGCGGTGCGCACCGCGCTCGTCCCGGCGGTCGCGGCGCAGCGTGCCGATGGCGGCGACCCCACCGGTTGCGGCGACGTCTGGGGCTCCACCTGTTTCTCCCGGCTGCTCGCGGGTGATAAC
>JACDHQ010000344.1 GCA_013820975.1 Gemmatimonadaceae bacterium | reverse complement strand
GGCCGCCGTCGCGGTCGAGAGCCGAGCCGCCGACGACGAGCGCGAGCTCTCGGGCGCCCCGTGGCAGCCGGAGCCGCCGCTGACCTACCACCGCAGCGACGGCTCGGAGCTGCCCTTCCTCGAGGGCCGGCAGGGTGGGCACGAGACGTGGGAGGTGCTCTTCCAGCACGCTCGCGGGCGCTTCCTCGAGCTGCGGATCGTGCTGTCGGGCAGCGGCCGCGCGACGCCGAGCCTGCATGCGCTGCGGGCCTACTACCCGCGCTTCTCCTATCTCGAGCGCTACCTCCCCGACGTCTACCGCGAGGACCCCGAGTCGGCCTCGTTCCTCGATCGCTTCCTCGCCAACCTCGAGGGGATCAACACCGGCGTCGAGGACCGGATCGCAGCGGCGCAGGCGCTGTTCGACCCGCGCACCGCGCCGGCCGACACGCTCGACTGGCTGCTGGGCTGGTTCGACTTCCTCGCCGACCCGACCTGGAGCGAGGAGCGCCGGCGCGTCTTCCTGCGTCATGCGACGGAGTTCTTCGCGCTGCGGGGCACCGTCGCCGGCATCCGGCTCGCGCTGCGCCTCGCGCTCGACGACGCCTGTGACAGCGAGTCGCTGTTCGCCGCGGAGACTGTTCCCAACCGGACATCGCGCATCGTCGAGCGCTACCGTGCGCGCCAGACGCCGGCCGTCGCGCTCGGAGATCCGACGGAGCTGACAGGCCCGCGCGCCGTGGCGGTCACGCAGCGCTGGGACCCGGCGCAGGGGCGCGACGTGCTCGTCGCACGCTGGCGCGCGTTCACGGGCGATCCGCAGGCCGATTTCCCGCTCGCGGATCCGTCCGAGCGCTGGCGCGCCTTCGTTCGCGACGTGCTCGGCACGGACCCGCCGAGCCCCTTCGAGCCGTCGCAGTGGATGTCGTTCCTCGTCACGCGCTACGGCCGTATCGAGGAGCTCGACGCCGACTACGGGCTCGTCGGCGCGCAGGCGCACGAGTCCTTCGATGAGCTCGCCTACCCGCGCACGCTGCCGCCCGATGGCGCGGCGCTGCGCGACTGGTACCAGTTCGTCGCGTTCGTGCTGCCCGCGCGCCGCGCCGCGCACCGCTTCACGGTGCTGCTGCCCGTGCCGCCGGCGGACGCCGAGGATCGCTCGCCGGACGAACGGCGCGCGATCGCGCTGCGCGTCGTCGAGCTGCAGAAGCCGGCGCACACCACGTTCGACGTGAGGTTCTTCTGGGCCGCGTTCCGCCTCGGTGAGGCGCGCCTCGGCGAGGACACGCTGCTGGACCTCGGCAGCCGCGATCCGCGGCTGCGCCAACCGCTCGTGCTCGGCCGCGAGCACGCCGGCGAGAGCTACCTCGGGGGCGGGCCCGCACCGACGGCCGGGCACGTGGGCCGCGACCCCCTGAACCGATGATGCAACCGCAACCGAGGACGCCATGAACACCTTCGCCACCGCTCCCGCGGCCCTGACGCGTCTCGCACCGCTGGATCCGACCAAGCACGTCCGGTACACGCTTGGGATGGTGCTCGGGGTCGACGACTTCGACCAGGAGTTCGCCTACGGCGCCGGTCGCGACCGCTGGCAGGCCCGCGATCTCAGCGGCTACGGCACGATCTGGGGAATGCGCCTGGCGATTGAGGTCGAGGCCACGGGCCCGCGCGTCAACGTCGCACCCGGCGCCGCCGTGACGCCGTGCGGCCAGCTCGTCTGCGTGACGCCGGCGCAGTGCGCGTCGCTGAACGACTGGCTGAAGGCCAACGAGGAGAAGGCGCGCGAGCTGCTCGCGCCGGCCGCCTCACCGCCGGAGACGTCCCCACCGGAATCGCCTCCCGGCGTGCCGGCGCTGACGCTGCATGCCGTCCTCTGCTATCGGGAGTGCCCGACCGACGACGTCCCGATCCCGGGCGATCCGTGCCGCACTGAGGACACCCTGACGGCGCCGTCGCGGCTGAAGGACGACTTCCGCCTGGAGCTGCGCACGGCCCCGCCACAGCAGCCCGAGGAGGACGCGATCCGCGACTTCGTGGCGTGGCTGCGGCTCGTCCCGGTCGTGGACGGGCCCGGTTCGACGCTGGCCGACCTGCTGGATGCGATCCGCGCCGCGGGCGCCGTGGCGCTCGACGGGGGACCGTCCTCGCCGCCGAGCTCGCCGCCGGAGATCCCGTTCGACCTGCTGCTCGGCGTGCCGGACCCGGGGCTTGCGATTCCGGCCGCGCAGGCGCCCGAGTACCTGCGCGCGGCCCTCAGGCTGTGGGTGACGGAGCTGCGCCCGGCGCTGCGCCACGTGCTGCCCGGCTGCGACTGCGACTGCGTCGGGACCTGCGGCTGCGACGGCTCCAGCGGCATCCCCGGCGAGCCCTGCGGCGACGACGTCGTGCTGCTCGGCACGATCGACCTGCCGGTGCTCGAGACCGCCGAAGGCGACCTCGTTGCGGCCGACGGCGGCTGGGCGATCGACGAGACGCGACGCCCGTACGTCCTGCACACGCGCTTTCTGCAGGAGTGGCTGCTGGGCGCGCTGTCGCTCGAGCCGGGGTCGCCGCCGGCGCTGGCGCAGGGGCCTCCCGGGCCGCCGGGACCTTCCGGACCTCCCGGGCCGCAGGGACCCGCGGGCCCTGCCGGTCCGACGGGACCCCAGGGCGAGCCGGGGGAACAGGGCGCCCCCGGCCGCAACGGCCGCAACGGCGCGCAGGGGCCTCAGGGTCCGGCAGGCGCGAACCTCGTCGTTGCCGCCGCTCGCTTCGTCCAGCGCGACGGGTCGTTCTTCGAGACGGAGTGGTCGCTGGGCGCGATGACGGTCCGGGCGCTGGACGACATCCGCTTCGGACTGTTCTTCATCGCCTTCGACGGCTACGACCTTCGGCGCCGCTACGTCGTCAAGGGCACGCCGAGCATCGGCTCGCTGCTTGACGACCGGATCGCGCGGCCCGGCCACACGTTCGAGCTCGTCGACTTCGACGAGCTCCTCGAGGAGCGGATGCGGGAGCTCGCCGAGCAGATCGGAGTGCCGGGCGAGATCAGCTTCGAGCGGGGCTTCATCGTGCGGATAGCCGGTGCCCGCGAGGGCGATGACTCACTTCCGAGCGCCTTCGTCGTCGAGGTCAGCGACTACACCGAGGTGTCGCAGCCGTGAGCGTCGCCACCGTCACCACCGAGCAGGCGATCACCGGCGGCGGCATCCGCACGGTGAACTTCTTCAACGGCCGGCTGCTCACCGGCGAGGACCTCACGCGCGAGCAGCAGGCGACCGAGCTCGCGCGCCTGCGGCTCGGGCGCGCGATCGGCAGCGGCATCGCCTACGGCCTCGAGGTGTCGCAGGCACCGCCGGCCTCCACCGCGCGTCCCGTCGTGCGGATCGAGGCCGGGGCCGCCGTCAACCGCCTCGGCCGCGTCCTCGAGCTGACCGGCGCGACCGACGTCGCGCTCGCCCACGAGCGTCCCGACGGATCCGGCAGCGACGTCCTCTTCGAGGACTGCGCACCGCTTCAGCCGGGCGCGTACTCGGCCGGCACCGGCGTCTACCTGCTGACGATCGCTCCCGCCGCGAGCAGCGACGGCCGTGCGCCGGTGAGCGGCCTCGCCAACGAGGACGCCGCCTGCAACATCGCGTTCTCGATCGAGGGCGTGCAGTTTCACCTGCTGCGGCTTGCCCTGCCGCCGTCGCTGCTCAGCGACCCCGACCGCCTGCGCAACCGCCTGGCGCATCTCATGCTCGGCACCGCCGACCCGCGCCGGCGAGCGTTCGAGGGCGACCCGCTCGGCCCGCGGATGGGTGCCTACGGGCTGCTCGACG
>JACDHQ010000017.1 GCA_013820975.1 Gemmatimonadaceae bacterium | reverse complement strand
GTGCTGTACCACGTAGAGATTCTGGGTAGGGCGCCGGCGCTGGCCGGGGTGCTCTTCCTCGGGACGCTGGGCTTCGTGACGCTCGGGACCTTCTACGCGGCGATGGCGAGCCGGGTGCGGTCGCGCGAGGTGCTGCTGCCGCTGTTGCTCTTCCCGATGCTGGTGCCGCTGCTCCTGGCCGCGGTCGAATGCACGCGCGCCGTGCTGCAGGGCGACGTGATGGGCGACTGGCGCGCCTGGCTGCGCGTGCTGCTGGCGTTCGATGCAATCTTCCTGGCGGCGACGCTGCTCGCCTTCGAATACGTGATCGAGGACTGATGTCTGCTCCCGTGATCGACACCCCCCGGCCGCCGGCGGGGCTCCCTCCCTCGGCCGCGCCAGTCGCGCACTCCCGCTCGGGACTGCGGCAGTTCGGGCTCATCGCACTTGCGCTGCTCGTCGTCGCGCAGGTCGCGGCGATCGCGATGTCGCGCCCCGACGCCGCGATGGGCCACACGCAGAAGATCATGTACGTGCACGTGCCGACGGCATGGACAGCATTCCTCTCGTTCTTCCTCGTGTTCGTGTACAGCGTGCGCTACCTCTGGACGCGCGATGCGCGGAGCGATCGCCTGGCACTCGGCGCTGCAGAGGTGGGCACGGCGCTGACGGCGCTGACGATCGTGCAGGGGTCGATCTGGGGAAAGCCCACCTGGGGCGTGTGGTGGACGTGGGATCCGCGGCTGACGACGACGGCGATCATGCTGCTGATCTACGTTGGCTACCTTGCGCTGCGGGCGTTCACGGACGACCACGATCGCGCCGCGCGCTGGGCGGCGGCGGTGGGCGTGCTGGGATTCATCAACGTGCCGATCGTCTACATGTCCGTGCGGTGGTGGCGGACGATCCACCAGGTGCAGTCCACGTCGAGCTCCGTGGACCCGAGCTACCGGCTGGGGCTCCTGCTGAACGTGATCGCGATGACGCTGGTGGTGGTGTACTTCATTTTGGAGCGTGCCGAGTCGGCGCGCCTCGAACGGGAAGTGGATGCGGCGCTCGAGCGGCGCATGCTTGGCGGCTCGGCCGCGGGAGCGTGACCTGATGCAGATGTCGGCTGACTGGGGATGGAGCTGGACGATCGCCGCCTATGTGGTGTCGTGGACCGTGTTCCTCGGGTACGCGCACTACGTGCGGACGCGCTCGCGGGTGGCGCTCGAGGCGCTGCAGCGCGAGGGCCAGCATGCCGGGGAGGGTGCATGAGCCGGAATCGCAATCGCGGCATCGTGGGCGGCGCCATCGCGGTGGTGCTCGGCGCCTTCGCCTGGCTGCTGTGGGGCGGGCTCGATGGCAACATCGTGTACTTCCTCACGCCGTCCGAGCTGATGGCGAAGGGCACGCAGGGGTACGATGCGCCGGTGCGCGTGGGCGGGATGGTGGAGGACGGCTCCGTCGTGTGGGACAAGGACAAGCTGGAACTTCGCTTCAACGTGACCGACGGACAGGCGGTGATTCCCGTATACTCCAAGGGCGCGCCGCCGCAGATGTTCCAGGCGGGAATCGGCGTGGTGCTCGAGGGGCGCTACCAGCGGAGCGGGGTGTTCCACTCGAACACCCTGATGGTGAAGCACTCCAATGAGTACAAGCCGCCCGATCACGGTGAGAAGCCGGCAGAGCTCTACAAGAACCTGCCGCGCGGGAGCCAGAGCTGATGCGCGAGCTGGGCTACGCGGCGATCCTCGTCGGCCTGCTGCTCGCCGCGGCCGGCACCGTGCTCGCCGCGGTGATCACGCGGCGGGACGGGCGCGCGCCCGAGTATCTCAAGGCGATCACGTATGCCGTCGCCGGCCTGCTGACGGTCTCGACCCTCGCGATGGTGCTCGCGCTGGTCACGAATGACTTCAGCGTCTCCTACGTCGCGCAGGTCGGCAGTCGCGCCACGCCGCTCGACATCAAGATCATCTCGCTCTGGAGCGCGCTCGAAGGGTCGATCCTCTTCTGGGGATGGGTGCTTGGCCTGTACGCCGCCGCGGTGGTGTACACGCAGCGTCGCCGCGACGATGCGGCCATCGGCTATGCGACGGGCACGCTGCTCGGCGTGCTGACGTTCTTCCTGCTGCTGATGGCGCTGCCGGCCAACCCGTTCGGGCTCGTGAACCCGGCGCCGGCGGACGGCCCCGGGCCCAACCCGCTGCTGCAGAACCACTACCTCATGGCGGTGCACCCGCCGCTGCTCTACCTCGGCTACGTCGGCATGACGGTGCCGTTCGCCTTTGCGATCGGCGCGCTGGCCTCGGGGACGCTCGACAACCAGTGGTCGCGCTCCACACGCCGCTGGACCGTCACGGCGTGGACCTTCCTGTCGGCCGCGATCGTCGCCGGCATGTGGTGGTCGTACGAGGTGCTCGGGTGGGGGGGCTACTGGGCGTGGGATCCGGTGGAGAATGCGTCGTTCATGCCCTGGCTGACGGCGACGGCGTTCATCCACTCGACGATGGTGGAGGAGCGGCGCGGGATGCTCAAGGCGTGGAATGTCACGCTCGTCATCGCGACCTTCCTGCTTACGATGCTCGGCACCTTCCTCACGCGGTCGGGGGTGGTGATCTCGGTGCATGCATTCGCCGACGGCCCGATCGGCATGTACTTCCTCGCCTTCATCGCCGTCGTCCTCGTCTTCTCGATCGCGTTGCTCGCGGGGCGGTCGGAGCTGCTGCGCACCGATTCGCGCATCGACGCACTCGCCTCGCGCGAGACGGCGTTCCTCTTCAACAACCTGCTGCTCACCGTATTCACGTTCACGGTGCTGCTCGGGACGTTGTTCCCCCTCGTCGGCGAGGCGGTGCGCGGGGTGAAGGTGAGCGTGGGGGCGCCGTTCTTCAACCGGATGACGGTCCCCATCATCGTCGCGCTGATCTTCCTCATGGGAGTGGGCCCTGCCCTTCCCTGGCGGAAGGCCGCGCCCGGTGAGCTGCGCCGCAAGGTGCTCGCGCCAGTGGTCGCGCTGGTGCTGGCGGCGGTCGCGACGCTGTTCTTCACGCGGGCGCCGTACGTGGTCATCGGGTACTCCTTCGTGGCGTTCGCGCTCACCAGCAACCTCCAGGAGTACTTCTTCGGGGCGCGGGCGCGCATGCAGGCGCTGGGCGAGAACTTTGCGACGGCGCTGGGGCGGCTCGTCGTATCGAACCCCCGGCGCTACGGCGGCTACCTCGCGCACATCGGCATCTTCGCGATGGCGTTCGGCATCATCGGCTCGTCGGTCTACCTCACCGAGCGCGAGGCGACCGTCCGGCGCGGCGAGACGATCGCGGTTGGTGACTACGCGCTGCGGTACGCCGAGACGTGGGGGCGCGAGGAGCCGCACCGCTACGTCATCGGCGCCGACATCGTCGTGAGCAAGCGTGGCGTGGTGATCGACACCCTGACGCCGCGCATGAACTTCTACGCGACCCAGGCGCAGCCGATTCCCACACCCGCCGTGAAGTCGTCGCTCAAGGAGGACCTGTACCTCACGCTCATGGCGTTCGAGCGCGACGGCAGTACGGTGACGCTGAAGGCGATCGTCGAGCCAACGGTGGCGTGGGTGTGGATCGGCGGGCTGCTCATCATGATCGGCGGGTTCTTCGCCGCGTTCGCGAAGGGAGGCCCCACGTCGCCACGGCCGCCGCGCACGGCGGGCGATCGTCCCCAGCAGCGTGAAGCGGTCGCCGAGGATGCAGTGGAGCTCGAGGAGGCGACGGTATGAACTGGAAGCGCGCCGCGATGGGGACGGCGGCGATCGCGCCGCTCGTCGCGCTGCTCGCGTTCGGCATGACGCGCAATCCCAAGGAGATCCTCAGCCCGCTCCCCGGGCGCGCCGCGCCTGACTTCGCGCTCGCCGTGATGCCGATGGACGTGACGGATGGCGCGCCCGAACCGGCATCGACCGACACCGTCCGGCTTGCCGACCGGCGGGGGCGCATCCAGGTGGTCAACTACTACGCGTCGTGGTGCCTCGCCTGCCGCGACGAGCATCCGGTGCTCAGCGCGCTCGCACCGCGGTATGCAGCGCGCGGCGTGGACTTCGTCGGCATCGTGTACAAGGACTCGCCGAGTGCGATGCGGCGCTGGATCGTGCAGATGGGTGGCCAGACGTACCCCGCGCTGCTCGATCCGTCGGCACGCTCGGCGATCGACTACGGCCTGTACGGCGTTCCGGAGACCGTCTTCATCGGCGCCGATGGCCGTGTGGTGAAGAAGTACATCGGACCCGTGACGCACCAGGTGCTGACGTCGACGCTGGACTCGCTGATTGCGCTGGCGCCGGCGCCGCCGGTGCAGCCCGTGCCCGCGGACACGGTGGTGCGATGACCGGCGGGGTGCAGGCGGTGCTGCTGGCGCTCGTGCTGCTCGTGCAGCCGCCAGCCGCCGCTGTCGACTCCGCGGCGCTCGATCGACTGACCCGCGAAGTGTCGCAGGAGCTGCGGTGCCCGGTGTGCCAGGGGGAGTCGATCCAGGAGTCTCCCGCCGAGCTCGCGCAGGAGATGAAGGGCGTCGTGCGCGAGCAGTTGGCCGCCGGGAGGACGCCGGACGAGGTGAAGGCGTACTTCGTCGGCCGCTATGGCGAGTGGATCCTCCTCAGGCCGACCACGACCGGCGTCAACCTCATGCTGTACTGGTTGCCGCCGATCGTGATGATCGCGGGCGGCGCAGTGGTCGTCCTCCTCGCGCGGCGCTGGATCAGGGCATCGCGCCTCGCGACGCCCACCCCTTCACCTACTCCTGACGATGCCTGATCGCACGGCGAGCTCGCCCCGCCCCTGTCCTTCCTGCGCCGCCGACGTTCGCGGAACGTTCTGTCCGAAGTGCGGCACGCTCGCGCGGGAGACGCCCTGCCCGTCGTGCAGCGCGACGCTCGCGCCGGGCGCACGGTTCTGCGAGGAATGCGGTGCGGCAGTCGGCGCGAGCCCGGTTCCCGGAGCGGTGCCGCTGGCGCGTGAGGACTGGCGTCCTTCCACCGGGTGGAAGATCGGCGTCGGCACGCTGGCGCTGCTGCTGGCCGTCACGCTGTACCTGCGCTTCTCCACCGATCGCGCACCAGCCGGCGCCCCGTTCGCCACGGCGGGCATGCAGGGCGCGCCACTCGGTGGCCCATCGGCGAACGTGCTGTCGATGCCGCCGCAGCAGCAGGCCGATGCCCTCTTCGATCGCGTGATGCGGCTCAGCGAGGAGGGCAAGCGCGACAGCGTGCAGTTCTTCGCGCCGATGGCGATGTCAGTCTACGAGCAGCTGCAGCCGCTCGATCTCGACCAGCGCTTCGATCTCGGCACGATCGCGCTGGCGGCGGGAGACACGCGAGTCGCGCGTGCGCAGGCCGATTCGATCCTCCAGTCAGATCCGGATCACCTGCTGGGCCTTGCGCTCATGTCGCGTACGGGGCGGGCGTCGGGCGCAGCGGCGGACGCCGAGCGTGCCGATGCGCGCTTCCGGCAGGCGGCGGAGGGGGAGCTGAGGAAGTCGCAGGAGAAGCCGGAATACCAGCGGCATCGCGCGGACATCGAGACGGAGCTGAAGCGGCTGGCCGGGTTGACGCAGTAGCCGGCGCCGCAGCGTCAGGGAGCGGCGCTCGCCGCCGCGCCACCCGGGGTACGCCAGCCCCCGACCCCAGCAACCATCGCGTCAGCCTCCGCCGGCCCCCAGCTTCCCGGCGCGTAGGTCGCCACTGGAATGCCGGCCGACAGGACCGGATCGACGATCGCCCATGCGGCCTCGACGAGATCCTGCCGCGCGAAGAGCGCCTGCTCACCATCCATCGCATCGCCGATCAGCCGCTCGTAGGCATCCATCCGCCCCGGAGCGGGCGCCTCGACCACCGAGAGCTCGAGGTCGTTGCCCACCATCTGGTCGCCCGGCCGCTTTGCCCGCGCGCCAATGGCAATCTCGAGCTTCGGCGACAGGCGAAAGCGCACGTGGTTGGCATCATGCGGGCGCGCTTCATCGAATACCACATTCGGTGGATGGCGCAGCTCCACCATCACCTCGACGACCGATGCGGCGAGCGCCTTGCCGGCGCGCACGAAGAACGGCACGCCCTCCCATCGCCACGAGTCGATCCGCAGCTCCATTGCCGCATACGTGGGGACCTGCGATTGCGGCGCGACGCCCGCTTCGCTGCGATATCCCTTGAACTGGCCCAGGACGACCTGGTCGGGTGACAGCGGACGGACGGTGCGCAGGACCTTCGCCTGCTCGTCGCGCGTCGAGTCGGACGACGCCGACGCCGGCGGCTCCATTGCGAGGTAGCTGATGACCTGCAGCAGGTGGTTCTGGATCACGTCGCGGATGATGCCGGTCTCCTCATAGAACTTGCCACGCCCCTCCACGCCGAAGCTCTCGGCCATGGTGACCTGCACATTCTCGATGTAGTGGCGGTTCCAGATCGGCTCGAGGAAGGAATTCGCGAAGCGGAAGTAGACGAGGTTCTGCACCGCCTCCTTGCCGAGATAGTGATCGACGCGGAAGATCGACGTCTCCGGGAACTCGCGCAGCAGCGTCGCGTTGAGGCTGCGCGCCGACGCGAGATCGCGCCCGAACGGCTTCTCGACGAACACGCGCGCCTCCGCCGAGCACCCCGAGCGTGCGAGGTGCTCGACGACGGTCGGGAACATGCTCGGCGCAATGGCAAGGATGTGAAGCGGACGACGGGACGGGCCGAGCGCCTCGTGCAGCCTGGCGAAGGTATCGGGCTCCCGGTAGTCACCCTGGACGTACTGGAGCAGCCCGGCGAGCCGCGTGAATGCCGCCTCGTCCATCGCGCCATGCTCCCTCACGCTGGCGCGCGCCCGCTCGACGAGCTGCTCCCGGCTGGACGGCGAGTGCGCGACACCGATCACCGGGACGTCGAGCTTCCCGCGCTGCACGAGGTCGTGCAGCGCCGGGAAGAGCTTCTTGTACGCGAGGTCGCCCGTGATGCCGAACACCACCAGGGCATCGGACGGCGCCCGCGTGCTCACGTGCGCTCCGTGTGGCCGCCGAAGCCGGCGCGCATCGCGGAGAGCACCTTGTTCTGAAAGACATCCTCGCCGCGCGACGCGAAGCGCTCGAAGAGCGATGCCGTGAGCACGTGCGCCGGCGCGCCCACATCGATCGCGGCCTGGATCGTCCAGCGCCCCTCCCCCGAATCGGAGACGCGGCCGGCGTATTCGTCGAGCGCGGGGTCGGTCGCCAGCGCCGCCGCCGTGAGGTCGAGCAGCCACGACGTGACGACGCTGCCGCGCCGCCACAGCTCCGTGATCGCCGCGAGGTCGAAGTCGTACTGGTAGTGTCGCGGATCGCGCAGCGGTGTGGTCTCCGCATCCCTTGCGTGATCGGCACGGCCGATGTTCGCCTTGTGGAGGATGTTGAGTCCCTCGCCATACGCGGCCATGAGCCCGTACTCGATGCCGTTGTGCACCATCTTCACGAAGTGGCCGGCGCCTGCCGGCCCGCAGTGCAGGTAGCCGCGATCGGCGGTATCCGTTGACGTGCGCCCCGCCGTCGGGTCGATCGTCCCCTGCCCCGGCGCGAGCGCCGCGAAGATCGGATCGAGGCGGCGCACGGTCGCGGCTTCGCCGCCGATCATCAGGCAGTAGCCGCGGTCGAGCCCCCACACGCCGCCGCTCGTGCCCATGTCCACGTACTCGATTCCGCGCTCCCGCAGCCGCTCGGCGCGCGCGATGTCGTCGTGGTAGTGCGAGTTGCCGCCGTCGATGATCGTGTCCCCGGCGGCGAGCAGGGGCTGCAGCGCGTCGATCGCGGAGTCGACGACCGCGGCGGGGACCATGATGCAGATCGCGCGGGGGGTTGAGAGGGCGCGTACCAGCTCCTCGAGCGATGACGCGGTGGCGATGCCATCCTCCGCGAGTGCCTTTGAGGCTGCGGCATCGCGGTCGTAGCCCACGCAGTCGTGTCCGGCGCGCTGGAGGCGCCGCGCCATGTTGGCGCCCATGCGGCCCAATCCGATCATCCCGAGCTGCATCCTCGTCGCCCTCGCGTCAGAGTGTCGCACGAACGCCCGGCGATCACTGGACCGCCGGGCGAGCGTGCAGGGTGCTGCGTGCGGGAGGTGAGGAGCGAAGCCCGTGCCGGGAGGACGCGGTCCCCGGGAACCAACCCCTGCGAGGCGGTCGCCGTCGCCATCTGTTTCGCCGGCGGCGCCCGCCCCCCCCCGGCTGGCGCAGGCCGTGCTCAGGCTCGTCACCCGTCCGGCAAGCCATTCATGCAGGCTCACCTGAGGGACACCAATGCGGGTAGAACAGGTCACCGATCCCATCGTCGTCCACGGTGAAGGCCCCGTGTGGTCGCCGCGGTGGGGGGGGCTCCGGTGGGTGGACATGCTCGCCGGCGACATCCTCTCGCTCGCCGCGGACGGGACCGTGAGCCGCGTGCACGCCGGCGAGATCGCGGCCGCGATTCGGCCGCGCCGCGCGGGAGGCGCCGTCATCGGGATCGAGCGGGGCTTCGCGCTCGAATCCGCGGACGGGCGCATCACGCAGCTGCCTCCCATCTGGTCCGACCCGGGCGTGCGCATGAACGAGGGCGGGTGCGATCCGGATGGGCGCTTCTACTGCGGATCGATGGCGTACGACAAGCGACCGGGCGGCGGCAGCCTCTACCGGCTCGATCCCGACGGCACGACGACTGTCGTGTTGCCGGACGTCACGATCTCGAACGGTCTCGAATGGAGTGCCGATGGTACGACGGCATACTATGCCGATACTGCCACGCAGCGGATCGACCGGTTCGACTACGACCCCGCACGCGGGCTCACCGGGCGCCGCCCCTTCGTCGACCTCGACGAATTGCGCCCTGACGGACTGACCGTCGACGCGGACGGCGGCGTGTGGGTAGCACTCTCGAACGGCCAGGCGGTGCGGCGCTACACTGCAGCGGGACGACTGGATCTCGAGATCCCGATCCCGGTGCGCAAGGTCACCGCATGCACCTTCGGCGGCGAGGCGCTGGACCAGCTCTACCTCACCACCTCGCGCGACGGGATTCCGCGCGGCGAGGATCCGCTGGCCGGCTCGCTCTTTCGCGTGGACGTCGGGCAACGCGGCGTCCCGGTCCGGGAGTTCGCGGGATGAGGCGCGCCGTCGGAGCTCGACGCTCGCACGCGACGCAGCTTTCTTCCGTACCCATACCAGCACCTGCACGAGCGCTCCTGTGGGCGGTGCTCAGGGTACGCGGATGAGCGGGTCGCCGAGGTGACCGGCGCGGCACGTCCGCGAACGCTACCGGCAGGTCAGGGGGGAGTCGCCGATCCGCCCGCAGGCGGCCTCCCGCCCTGACGGCCACCGCGCGGCAATGCCGGGTTCCGAAGCGACTCGGGTAGCAACTGCCACTGCTCCGGCGTCAGCACTCCGCGAGCGCGCTCGACGGCGCGGAGGTAGGCATCGCGTCCCTCCTGCAGCCGCGGCTGGATGGTCGGAAAGATCGCCGTCATGCTCGTGCCGGCGCCGAGGCCTGCCACCTGCCGCTCGACGCGGGCGATCAGCGAATCCGTCTCCACGTCGAGCGAATCCGAGATCGCATCGAGCGACGTGACCTGCGCCGGCGTGAGATTCAGGGAGTCGCGGAGCGCGACGATCCCGGTGATCGGGTTGGGGGCGACTCGCTCCATGATCGTGCGGATGTTGAAGCCGCCGGCGCCCCCACCGCCCCTAGCGCCCCCCGCGGCGCCTGGTGCGCCCCGGCCGAGCATGCCCATGATCATCTCGCGCTGGCGGTCGGGCCCGAGCTGCACCCGTAGCTGCAGGCCGAGCTGGAACGGGTTCCGGATCGCCGTCCGCGCGCTCTGCGTGTCGCCGAAGCGCTGGTTCACTTCGTAGCGGTACTGCTGCGCCACGGGATCGAAGCCGCGCACATAGAGGAGCGTGCCGTCCGGCCGGTCAGGCTGTCCCCATCCCTTCAGGTCGTCGCGGCCGTTGATCACGCGATCGGCACCTGCAAGCGGGTTGATCACGCTCACGAGCATGTTCACCCGGCGGCCGACCGTGCCGCCGAAGTTGGGCCGTACGTTGAACTGGAAGTCGAGTGTCGGCGTCCAGCCGGCGCGGCAGCTGTTGCGATCGGCGATCGTGCCGAGCTGGGACTCCAGGCAGTTGCGCGCGGCGGACGGCGCGGTCGTCAGCAACTGCGCCATTCCGGCGGCAACGTCGGGATCGGCGGTCGAGGCCGGATCGAAGATGAACGCACGATCGTTGCGCGAGCCGTCGCCGTTGACATCTCCCCCGACACGCGGGGAGAAGGGCTGACCCGAGGAAAGCCGCATGACCGACGTCACGTCCAGCCACGGCCGCGCGAACCAGCTGAGCGAGCCGGTCATCGAGTGCCGGCGTTCGAGGTCGCTCGTGCCCCACTCGGAGATATTCGGGTTGCCACCGGTCGTTGCCGACCCCACACCGAACCCGAAAGCACCGAAGCCGCCGCGCCCGCCGACCGCGCCGCCGCCGAAACCCGCGCCTGGGGCGAACGCCGTCTCGTCGCGGGCACGTGTCCACGTGTACGACGTGTTCCAGATGAGGCTTCGCGCCAGCAGGCCGTTGAAGCCAAGCGTGACCTGCGCAGTGCGCGAACGCAGCTCCGACATCGCCTCCACGACCTGCGAGAACTCGGGGTGCTGGCGCGAGGCGAGCACGCTCGTCTGTCCCGTGGACGGCACGATGCTGCCGGCCGGTGCATAGACAGGGCGGCCCCCCTCGTTCGCCAGGGTGAACGCTGGCGCCTGGCGCAGGTTGAGGTCGCGTGCACCGGTCAGGTTGGTCCCGAGGGCGACGGACGCTTCGACGGTGCCGCCGAAGCGCGGCGACACCCGGCGCTGTGCGCCAAGGGAAGCACGCCACGCGCGCGGTGCCCCGAACGCGTCGTTGAACAGCGCGACGTTCGAGACGCCACCGGACGTCGCCACCCCACCAAGGCCGTCGGCGCAGTCGGTCGGGATCGTCCCCGGATTCGCGAGGTACGCAGACCATTGTGGCGTTGGCACCGCATCGCCGATGCACACCAGCTGCCGCTCGCCGCTCGGCAGCCCGGTCGCATCGATCGCCGACGCGAACAGCTGCGTCGGCGCGCGGCCACGGAACTCGCCGATGCCGCCGCGGATCACCGTCACGCTCGATCCGCCCGCGCCGAAGTCGCCGCCGAACCCGCCGCCGCCTCCCCGGCCACCACGTCCACCCCCGCCGCCGGGGAACCCACCGGCACCGCCACCCTGCCCCTGCTGCCCCTGCTGGCCCTGCTGGCCCTGCGCGGGCAGCCCCAGCGTCCAGCTGAAGCCAACGCGCGGGCTGACGCGCCATTCGGTCGGCAGCATGTCGGTCCGCCGGCCGAACAGCCGCTCGACGTTCGCATTGTACGCGGGCGTGTCGAGGTAGCGGTCATGCTCGAGGCGGAGGCCGTACGTCAGCTGCAGCGCGCGGCTCCGGCGCCACGTGTCGCCCAGATAGGCCGCCGCCGCGAGCGACGACCCCTGCCGCTCGCGCGCCGAGAGCGTGCGCGTGAACGACGCCGGCTCGTTCGCCTCGAAGGCCTCGAGCGACTGGAAGGTGTAGCTGCCGTACGCGTTGTTGCTCGTCGCAGTCGAGAACGCGGTGTAGTTGAGCAGCGTGCCGAACTTGAACCGGTGGCCGGCGATGCCGAGCATCGAGAGTTCGTTGGTCGCCTCGAACTGCGTGTTGTCGCCCGCCGTGGGCAGCGCGGGATTGCCGCCGAAGTCGAGTGTCGTCACGCCGGTCGCGCCGTCGTCGAACTGCGACGTCACGCGCACACGGCCCTCCGGCAGCAGCAGGTAGGGATCGCCGCTGCGATCGTCGTGGGAGATGCTCGCGCGCGCCTCGTTGACGAACTCGCCGAGCACCGACGAGAAGGTCGCCATGGCGCCGACGCCCGTGCCCCGCTGCTCGCCGCCGTACGCGGGAATCGCGAGCGCCCGTGTGCGGAAGGCCTCCTGGAGCGACCCCTGATAGTTCCCGCGCAGCATCAACGAGTGGTTC
>JACDHQ010000343.1 GCA_013820975.1 Gemmatimonadaceae bacterium | reverse complement strand
GACGCGTCGTCGTACAGCGCGCGACGGGTTTGTGGCGCTGGCGGACGCGCGGAGGTCCCGGTGCGACCGCATACGAGGGGCTCTGGGGGAGTCTGTTCGACTGGATGGCCGACGGGCGGCGTGATCGCCGCGCGGCGATTCCCGAGCGCGCCGCCGTTCGCGAGGGCGAGCCGATTCTCTGGCGGCTCGCTGCGGGCGATTCCTCGACCACCGTGCGCCTGACGCAGCGGAACGATGCCGGCGGCGAGCGGACGCTGACGCTCACCAGGCGTCACGCGTCCATCCTTGCCGAGTCGCCGGCACTCCCTGCGGGGGTCTACGACGTGCGCGCGGCGGGAGGGGCAAGCATCCTCGTCGTCAATGCGGCAGACGAACTGCTGCCCCGCGCACCGACGGTCCGCGCCGGTGCGGTCGGCGACGGTGCGGTGAGCGGTCGCGCGCCGGCGCTGCGCGACTCGGGGTTGGCGTATGCGCTGGTCGTCTGCCTCCTCTGCGCCGAGTGGATCCTGCGTCGCCAGCGAGGGCTCCTGTAGGGCACGGTCGCTAACTTCCCCGGCATGAGACTGACACCACGAGCGGGCGACGTTCCCCGGCAGTCCCTCTGGGACCGGATCAAGGACGTCGCCTTGATGGACGTCGCCGTGCTGGCGAAGGGAGGCGTGAGGCCCGGGTCGCTCGAGGCGTTGGAGGAGACCCTGCTCCAGGCCGATTTCGGGGTGCCGACGACGGTAAAGCTCGTCGCCGAGGTCGAGCGCCGCGCGGCGCGGGGGCTGGTGAAATCGGAGGAGGAGTTCAGGGCCGCGCTCGCCGAGGGAATCGAGACGGCGCTGACCGCGGGCAACAGCTCGCCCTCCATCCACTTCGCGGCAGAGAAGCCGACGGTCATCCTCGTGCTCGGCGTGAATGGTGCCGGGAAGACGACGTTCATCGGCAAGCTGGCGACGCGCCTGAAGCGCGGCGGCGAGCATGTCGTCGTCGCGGCGGGAGACACCTTCCGGGCCGGTGCCATCGACCAGCTGCGCGTGTGGGCAGAACGGGCGGGGGTCGATTTCATCGGTGCGAAGGAGGGAAGCGATCCGGCGGCCGTCGCGTACAGCGCCATCGATGCGGCGGCCAGCCGCGGGGCCGACGTCCTGATCATCGATACCGCGGGGCGCCTCCACACCAGCGACGACCTCATGACCGAGCTGCGGAAGGTCGCACGTGTCATCGCCAAGCGGCTGCCGGGGGCGCCGCACGAGGCGCTCCTCGTGCTCGACGGCACCATCGGCCAGAACGCGGTGGCGCAGGCGCGCACCTTCGCCGGCGCCGTCCCGGTCACCGGGCTTGTGGTGACGAAGCTCGACGGAACCGCGCGAGGCGGTGTCGTGGTCGCCGTCCATGAGGCGCTCGACGTGCCCGTGAAGTTCATCGGCGTCGGCGAGGCAGCGCAGGACCTCATCCCCTTCGACGCCGGGGAGTTCACGCGCGAGCTACTCGCCGGCGACTGATGCCGACGGCCCGTCCACTCCAGCCGCGTGTCCGTCTCGACACGCCGGTGACGTACCTCAAGGGAGTCGGGCCGGCCCGTGCCGATGCGCTCCGCCGGCTGCACCTCTTCACCGCAAACGACCTCCTCTACCACATCCCGCACCGCTACGAGGATGCGAGCACGGTCGCGCCGATCGCGACGCTCGAAGCGGGAATGTCGGGCACGGTCATCGGCCGCGTGGTCTCGAAAGGGGTGCTGCCAACGCGCAAGGGGCTGCGCATCTTCCAGGCGGTGCTGAAGGACGGCAGCGGGATGATCGAGCTGTCGTGGCCGGGGCAGCCGTTCCTCGATCGCACCATCAGCAAGGGCGATGTGCTCCTCGCGACCGGGCCGGTGCGCTTCTTCCACGGCCGCCAGCTGCAGCCGAAGGAGTTCGTCAACCTCGGTCCCGACGAGGAGGGAACGGGGCAGGGACGGGTGCTCTCGGTGTATCCCGCCACCGACGGGTTGTCGTTCAAGATCATCCGGCAGGTCATCGACGCCCACCTCGATGCGCTGCTCCCGCAGGTTGAGGAATACCTCCCCGCGGAACTGCTCGAGCTCGGGGACGTGCCGCCCATCCGCGACGCGCTGCGGATGGTGCACCGTCCGCAGTCGCTTGCCGAGGCGCATGCCGGGCGGGCGCGGCTCGCGTTCGAGGAGCTGCTCTTCGTGCACGTCCTCCACCAGCGCGCGCGTCACCTCGCGCGCGGTGCGCGGTCGGGAATCCGCCACGAGAACCGCCGCACGTTCACGACGCAGCTGCGCGATGCGCTCTCGTACCAGCTCACCGGCGCCCAGGTGCGCGCGCTGCGCGAGATCTTCGCTGACATGTGCAGCGACCGGAAGATGCACCGGCTGCTCCAAGGCGACGTCGGGGCGGGCAAGACGATCGTCGCCCTCTTCGCGGCGATGCTTGCAATGGAGAACGGCTACCAGGCGGCGATCATGGCGCCGACGGAGCTGCTCGCCGAGCAGCACTTCGGCACCATCGGCCGGCTGCTGCAGCCGCTCGGCATCGAGCCGGTCCTCGTTGCCGGCGGGATGAAGGCCGCTGCACGCCGCGCCGCGGCGTCGCGGCTCGCCGAGGCGGGACCGGTACTCGCCGTCGGCACGCACGCGCTCGTGCAGGACTCGGCGCAGTTCGCGCGGCTCGGTCTCGCGATCATCGACGAGCAGCACCGGTTCGGTGTCGAGCAGCGAAAGGCGCTCGGCGCAAAGGGGGAGGCGCCCGACATCCTGCTCATGAGTGCCACGCCGATTCCGCGGTCGCTCGCGTTGACATTGTACGGTGACCTCGACCTCTCGGTGCTCGATGAGCGCCCGCCGGGGCGCCAGCCGATCACCACCGCGCTGCGTCCGGAGCGCGGGCGGAAAAAGGTGCTCGCCTTCCTCGACAACGAGCTGGCCGCGGGACGGCAGGCGTACATCGTCTACCCGGTGATCGAGGAGTCGGAGAAGACCGACCTCAAGGCGGCGGCGACGAGCTACGAGGAACTCGTCGCCGGCGCGCTGGCACACAGGCGGGTGGCCCTGCTCCATGGCCGGGTTCCGGCCGAGGAGCGGGATCGCATCATGCGCACGTTTCGCGACGGCGAGATCGATGTGCTGGTGGCGACGACGGTGATCGAGGTCGGCATCGACGTGCCCAATGCGACGGTGATGCTCGTCGAGCACCCCGAGCGGTTCGGGCTCTCGCAACTGCACCAGTTGCGCGGCCGGGTGGGCCGCGGTGCCGAGCAGTCCTACTGCATCCTGCTCGGCGACGTGAGCCCCGATGCGGCGGAGCGGCTCGGGATGTTCGTCGGCACCGAGGACGGATTCGAGATCGCGCGGGCCGACCTGCAGCTACGGGGGATGGGCGACCTGTTCGGCGAACGCCAGTCGGGGGTGCCGACGTTCCGCATCGCCGATCCCATTCGCGACGAGGCGTTGTCGGCGCGTGCGGCTGAAGGCGCCGCGAAGGTACTCGCTGCCGATCCGGAACTCGCGAAGCCTGGGCATGCGGGCATGAAGCGCGTGCTCGTCGACCGCTACTCGCGGTCGCTCGAGCTGTTCAGCGTGGGCTGAGCGTCAGCGGGGGCGCTCCGTCGCCAACCGCCGCCTGATCCGCTCGAGCTCCTGGTTGGCAGTCCGCAGCTCTGCGCGCAACCGTTCCACCTCGTTGGCGAGGTTGCGGTTGGGGGCCTCGGCGCTTGCGGCACCGCCGGCGGTTCCGGACGCGGCCGGACGGTCCTGCGTGCGGCCCAGCGCCGCACGGATCTCGGCGATCTCCCGTTCC